>JBEHXF010000001.1:0-109224 GCA_048498835.1 Chlamydiota bacterium
CAACCTTTTAACCCAATCATTGACAATCGATTCAACCAATAACAATGGCACCCCTGCCGGCGCTGACATTACTCTCGCAGGCACCATCAATGGAGCCCAAAGCCTCACTATCACCAGAGGCACCGGCGGAACTCTCAGCCTCGCCTCTGCAATTGGCGGCACAACACCACTCACCGGCCTTAACGCATCCGCCAACGCGCTCACACTCTCCGGCGGTCAAATCCGCACGAGTGCCGGCGCCATCAGCCTTAGCGGCGCCATGACGCTCTCAACCCAAAATCTCACCATCGACTCCACGTCCGGTAATCCCTCGGGCGGCGCAATCACTCTAACCGGTACCATCAATGGAGCGCGCAGCCTCACCATCAATTCTGGAACCGCAAATTCCCTCACCCTAGCCTCGGCCATCGGCCACGACACCCCACTCACCGGTTTTACAGCCACCGCTCAATCCTTCACACTCTCTGGCGGTGAAATCATCACAAGTGGCGGAGCGATCAGCCTCAATGGTGCAGCAACGCTATCTTCCGATCTTCTTCTCAATACTACTCAAAGTAGCTCCACCGGCGCCAACATCACACTCAGTTCCGTCACTGGATCTCAATCACTCACACTCACAGCCGGCACAGCAGGCATCGTCACTCTTGCAGGCCAAATCACATCTCTCACTAGCCTCACTGCCAGCGCCCAATCCTTCACGCTCTCCGGAGGCCTCATTCGAACAGCTGCCGGACCCATCAGCCTCACAGGCAACATCAACCTTTTAACCCAATCATTGACAATCGATTCAACCAATAACAATGGCACCCCTGCCGGCGCTGACATTACTCTCGCAGGCACCATCAATGGCGCCCAACCCCTCACCATCACTCGAGGCACCGGCGGAACTCTCACCCTCGCCTCCGCGATTGGCGGCACGACACCACTCACTGGCCTTACCGCATCCGCCAACGCGCTCACACTCTCCGGCGGTCAAATCCGCACAAGTGCCGGCGCCATCAGCCTCAGCGGCGCCATGACGCTCTCAACCCAAAATCTCACCATCGATTCCACATCGGGAAATCCCTCGGGCGGCGCAATCGCTCTAACCGGTACCATCAATGGAGCGCGCAGCCTCACCATCAATTCTGGAACCGCAAATTCCTTAACTCTCGCCTCAACCATCGGCCACGACACCGCACTCACTGGTTTTACCGCCACCGCTCAATCCTTCACACTCTCTGGCGGTGAAATCATTACAAGTGGCGGAGCGATCAGCCTCACAGGTCCAGCAACGCTATCTTCCAATCTTCTCCTCAATACCACCCAAAGTAATCCTGCCGGTGCCAACATCTCTTTTAGTTCCACAATCGACGGCACTTACACTCTAACACTCACGAGTGGAACCACCGGAATCACCACCCTCTCGCAATCTCTGGGAAACACCACCCCGCTCGCCGGATTCACCACCACCGGCCCCCTCTCTTTCTCTGGCTCGTTCCTGAAAACAGCGGCGGGACCTGTCGACATCCAAAAAAGCTTTACCTTCACAAACAACGCGACCATCGATACCACCGCAGCCATGATGACAACCGGCAATGACATCACCTTCGGTTCCACTATTTCAGGCAACCACTCTCTAACTTTAATTGGAGGAACGGGGGGAACCGTCACTCTCAACGGCAATGCGGGAACCTCTAGCTCGCGTATCACAAGCTTGAACGCCTCAGGCGCCGATTTTCTCCTCCACTCAACTCTTTATGCAACTGGGAATGTTACCATTGATGCACCGATCCATCTTCAAGGCGCTTCCTCTATCTTCACCAATTCAAATATCTCTTTATCCAATAAAATCGATAATGCTTTTGACCTCTCACTAGAAGCGCTTACGGGAACAATCACCTTTGGAAACGACATAGGCGGGGGAGAAGCGTTAACAAGTCTCCTTACAAACACCACTCAAAATACAATCCCATCCAATATCACAGTAGACGGAACAGTCATCTTAGAAGGCGATGTGTTACTCACTGGAAATACAACCATCGAAAATACAGGCTCAGGCGATACCTCTGTTCTCACAAGTGTCAGCGGCCCTTACAGTCTGACTCTCAATGCAAACGGCAACGCATCCGTTACTGCTGCAGACGTCCAAGCCCTTTCCATCACCGCAGCAAACGAAGTAGAAGTTTTTAGCAGTACAAGCCAAACAAATATTGAAGCGATCTCAACTTCGAATACAATATCTGCTGCCAATCTCACAGCCATAAGCGGCGACATCACTTTGCAACCACCCAACACACAATCATCCATCTCAGGCGTCCTGATTCCCGATGGACAAATCTTCCTCTCCGGCAACTTGAGCGCATCAAACGGAACCATTACCCTCGGCCCCATGACAGAACGAACCGAGTTACCCAGCATTGCCACCCTCGTCGCCACAACTCCCTCGACGATGACCGCCCAAACACTCACCATCCCCAACAAAGAAGCTTGGACTATCTTTGGCGACCTCACCCTCTCAGCTACCGCTGACATCTCCAACCTGCCCACAATCATCGCGACCGGAAATATCTCCATCACAGCGCCCGCGATCACCGTGTATGCCAACCTCCCAACCCAGATCCTAAACTATCTCGGCCAGCTCTATACAGCTCCCCGCACCAACATTTCAACAACCGGCACCATCAATTCCTTCTCCCATCTAACCACCGGCCCGGGCGAGACTCCTTTCGTCGGTCCATTTACTGCCTACACCCCCGCAGAACTCACTTCAGCGCTCATTTATCCACCCTACTACCTCAGCTTTTCCGTGGACAATGCCCCACCGCCCCCCATTCCACCTTCTCCTTCTCCCTCACCCACTTCTCTCCCTAACCGCGCCGTCGCCATCTACGACAGTCTCATCGCCGTCACCGAACTCAATACCTATTGGCTTCCCGCTTGGCCTACCAACAACTGGATCCATTACCCACAATCACCCGCCCCTTTAAACTATAAAAAAACGATTCCCCCTAAAAAACCTATCAAACGCCCCCTCCATAAGAAACTTGTTTATCCGCTTCTCCCTTGGTAAAATACCTCCCGTATGCATTTTGTCCACCGCCCCCACTCCAAAGAAGAGACGATTGCCGCTATCGCCACCCCACCCGGCGAAGGAGCGATCGCCGTCATACGCCTTTCAGGACCAAAGGCCTACTCCATTGCAGCCTCCATTTTCTCAGGCCCTGTCCACACCTACAAGACCCACACCGCTCATTACGGACAAATCCTCGCTTCAGACAAAACACCCATCGACTCGGTCCTTCTCACCGTGATGAAAGGCCCCCGATCCTACACCGGGGAAGATACCGTAGAAATCTCTTGTCACGGCGGCACTCTCGTCACCCGCCGCGTCCTCGAACGGATCCTCGAAGCAGGCGCTAGACCAGCCGAGCCCGGCGAATTTTCCCTCCAAGCCTTCCTCAATGGCAAACTCGATCTCGCTCAAGCCGAAGCCGTCCAACAACTCATCGCAGCTAAAAGCGAACTCGCCCTCAAAAGCGCTACCGATCAGCTCTCAGGCTCGCTCTCTAAAACGATCGCCTCCTTCCAAACCCAACTGACCTCGATCGCCGCCATCCTTGAAGCCTGGGTCGATTTCCCAGAAGAAGGACTTGAATTTGCCGCGTTCGATGAACTCATCGCCCGCCTCACCATCATCCACACCCAAATGACCACTCTTCGCGACACCTTCCACGATGGCAAGCTCCTCCATCACGGCTTTTCGCTTTGCCTCCTCGGATCGCCCAACGTCGGTAAATCATCCCTGATGAACGCCCTCCTCGGTAAAGATCGCGCCATCGTTACACCTATCGCTGGCACCACCCGGGATCTCCTCGAAGAAGATCTCCGCCTCGCAGACCTCCATTTCCGCCTCATCGATACAGCCGGTATCCGCGACACAACCGAGCTCGTCGAAAAAGAAGGCATTCGCCGCTCCATCGCCGCTCTTCATGACGCCGACCTCATCCTCCTCGTCCTCGATGCAAGCCGCCCCCTTTCTCCCTCCGACCGCGACCTTCTCGCAACCGTCCCTCCCGCCAAAACCATCCTCGTCTGGAACAAAATCGACCTCTCGCCGCCACCCGAAACCATCTCCTGGTCCACTCAAGTCCAAGTTTCTGCCCATGTAAAGCTCGCTTTACATTCCCTCAAAGAAGCCATTCACCATCACATCTGGCGACACGGTCCACCCAGCAAAGAAGAGATCTCCATTACCCAACTGCGCCACCACACAGCTCTCCAAAACGCGACCCAATCTCTCCAAGCCGTCATCGATGGACTCTCCGCCCGCGTCTCCGCAGAATTTGTCGCATCAGATATGCGCCACACCCTCAATGAACTCGGCACCATCCTCGGCACCAACGTCACAGAAGATATTCTCACCTCTATCTTCTCCCAATTCTGCCTCGGCAAATAACTCAGATTTGGCGCGAAGCGGCCGTGCCCGTGTGCGTGCCCGTGCCCGTGCCCGAAAAGACAGCTAACTCCGACCCAATTTTAAAAACCAGAAGACGAACTTAACATCTCTTTGTTTTTGATCTAGACTCACAGAGCCCTGCATACTATAGTAGAAACCCTTCTTATGACAAAAAAAGAACGCGCCACACTCATCGCCCGCATCCTCGACCAACTCTTTCCCAATCCCACTATTCCACTTCAACACACAGATCCCTACACCCTCCTCATCGCCGTTCTCCTCTCCGCACAATGCACCGACGCTCGCGTCAACCTCACCACTCCCAAACTCTTTGCCCTCGCCTCTACCCCTCAAGCTATGATCCAACTCACTATTGAGCAAATCGAATCGATCATCCGTCCCTGCGGACTCTCGAAAGCAAAATCAAAAGCGATTTGGAATCTCTCACACGATCTCATCGAACATCACAAAGGCAAAGTTCCCAATACCTTTGCAGCGCTTGAAGAACTACCGGGCGTGGGCCACAAAACCGCCTCTGTCGTCATGACACAGGCTTTTCACATCCCAGCCTTCCCCGTCGACACACACATCCACCGTTGTGCAGAGCGTTGGGGCCTAAGTAGCGGAAAAAGCGTAGAACAAACAGAAAAAGATCTGAAAAAGCTCTTTCCCCGCTCCAGTTGGAATAAAATTCATCTGCAAATCATCTATTTTGCGCGGACCTATTGCCCCGCCCGCGCTCACAAAGCTCATCTTTGTCCAATCTGCTCTCAGCTAAATAATCGCTCAGAGCGAGCTTGAAGGAGTTGTTTATACTTTTCTTTCTTGTCTAAAGAAAGAAAGGAGTGATCAATTGTCCCCTTCCATTTTTTTAGACACAGCATAAAATTCTGCACAATTTGATCGATCGTCCGACGCGGCAGCCCCAATCGTTCTTCTCCGTAATAAACGAGCAAATCTTCTCTCTTCAATTTCGATTTTTTCCCTCGTAAAGGAAGCGCTATCTCTTCTTTGGTTTTAGGAGAAGCCAAAGTAGAATTTACTAAATCGTAAGCAGGAGCTAAAGCCGTGATTTCCCCACTGCGAAGCAGTGAAAAATTTTTCAAATGCATATCTTCATTTCCAACCAAAAAATTGAATAAAGTTAGACGAAACAGTTTTTCCTTTTCCACTAACGGAAACGTGCAAAATTCTTCGATCAAAGGAATCATTTGTTCCATACTGAAATCATATTTTGTTTCTCTGCTTAAACCAGCTAGTTGGCTAAAGTCTTCGACAGCTACTCTTCTTTTTTTTGGCCCTCGATCAAATCGCTCAATAAAATAGATCAGACTCCCATCTACTGCATAAACCATTCCATGAAAAGGGACCTCAATCCAAGCGATGGACGCCAATCGCATCGTTAAATCTTCATTCTGAGGTAATTCCTCATACAAATGGTGCGGGAGCTTCAATATATAAGTTCCTCCGCTTTTTACAGCTTCAAATCCACTAATCGCTACATTCACTCTAGCGCTCAGTTTTGGCTGAACTCCCGAAAACGAGATCTTGTCTGAGTATTCTAAAGCGAGTTCTAATTGCTTATCTTTACCGTAAGGAAAATCTTTTAGAGAATACAACCGAGGAGAAAGCTGCCGAATGCCATGCGCAGAATAAGCATCTTCTCCGCAAGGCTCATAGGTAATCGGACAATAGTTCATAGATCCCGTTCTACGGTGATATTTCCAACCAGTTCCCTTCCCACTCGAATCAGTTGTTCAAAGAGATCATCTCGATCGAGTTTCGCTTTACGCAAAAGTCCTTCTAGCATCATTCCTTCGGGCAATAGTCCTTCAAAAAAAGGAGGGAAGAAATCAAATGAATAACTCTGCTTTGACAGAGGCATTGTCAAACTCACCGAAGGACCCGAATAGCCCTCCTCATATACGAATTCATACCGCCTTTTTTTCTCCCACTCGACTAAATAACCCGCTAATTCACCAGAGACAAAAATTTTAGCTCTTTTCATGAACATCTCGTTCAAAGTGAGTCATAAGAGGGCTACTGAAAAAAAGGTGAATATTGAGAACATGAAGAACAGATAAAAGAGTAGCTAGCTGAACAGTAGCTTTCCCTTTTTCAATGTCGAATACGGCCGTTTTACCCACCTCACCTAATTCGGCTAACTTTAGTTGGCTCAATCCAGCTTGTTTACGGTGAAAACGAACCATATGGCCAATAACCAAAGGATCATATCTCATATTTTTACCGCCTTAACAGTAAAAATCGCACAAAAGTCAGAATAAGTCCAGTTTTGGCATAAAAAAACCAATAATTACCGCCTTAGCAGTAATTTCACCTCATTCAACCGAGAAAGTAGCCACATAACCCCGGTGATCCGAAATCGCCTCTTCAGGCCATTCCAAATCATATGTTTTCACCAATCTTACCTCTAGGTTCTCAAATCGATCGATGAAAGGTTTGCGGATCAGAAAATAATCATCGATCTCATTTCGATGCTCATCGTCAAGCGGCTCGACTTTCCCGTTTGCGTGATGGGTAAACAGATTTGTGCAAGTAAACGTCTCTTCGCAAAACTCTGGATGATGCAAGGTGTAATAGTCATAATAAAGCTCTTCAATCCCACTCAGCGAATATTCATCACCGAGTGTACCCACCCGTTCAATGTTCAAGTCGCCCGCTATCAAAAAAGGCTTTCCTGTCTTCTCTGCAATTCGATCCATGACGCTGGTGATGAATTCAAGCTGTTGCTTGCGATAAGCCCCGCCAACTTCTGGATTCCCAGGCTCAAGATGAGTTGTGACGATAAAATATTTTTCTGTTTCCAAGATAAAAAATCCTCGATCGAGAATTCGCCCCTCTGTTGTAGGACTCTGCATATTATCAAAGAAAGAAACAAACTGAACCTTCCCTGCAATCGGATATTTTGAAGCGACAAAAAGACCGCTCTGCTTAACACCCGGAATGGGCCCAATCCCAATCCAGAAATGAGCAAATGTCGCTCTCACCTCTTCCATCAGCATGCGGCCAGTATCCAGCGTCAGTTCTTGACCTAAAAACACATCGGGATTTTCTTTTCTGATTAAATTGCCAAGAGCCTTCATTCGCTCTTCTGCTGGGCTCATCCCACCATATTTTTTTGGCAACATTCCATCCAGCATACATGTATTCAAGGTCATGATCCGATGAGCAATTCTCTCTTTTTTTACAGGCGCTTCGCCCTGTTCATAAAAAAACCCAAGCATTTTCGAGGGAAATAAAATCGGCTTGGGTTTCGCAATGATTTCCGCCTCTTCCATTCTAGGAGGAGACAACGCCGCGAGAAGAGCGCAAAAAGTAGAAATAAATGTTAGAAAATACATGGCTCTCTCCGGGGTTGAGACGGAGAGTTTACCAAGTTAAGACTTATAGAGAGAGATAAATATACCGATTCTTCAATCACGAGCGGTATAACTACAAAGTAAATGTCGCTTCATAAGCGCGATGATCTGTCAGCGCCTCTTGAGGAGGCTTGTTCAAATCATATGTCTCTATCAATCGCACGTCGAAATTTTTAAACAACTCCTCCTGACCTTTGCGAATCAGAACATAGTCGTCGATCTCATTGCGCTCTTCCAGATCATCTAAAGCAGGCTCTTCCTTCCCATTCGCTCGATAAGTCAGCAAGTTTGTGCAAGTATACGTACTATCATCAAACGTTGGATGAAGACCCGTATAATAATCATAATATAATTTAGGAATGCTCGACCTAGAATACTCATCATTTTCTTGACCAATCCGCTCGATATTCAAATCGCCCGCGACGATGTACGGCTTGTCCTTCAATGCAGACAACTCATCCATCTTTTCGGTCATATAGCGAAGTTGCTGCTCGCGGAAAGGACCACCTCTTTGCGGACTCGAGTGCTCTAAATGGCTCGTCGCCACCAAGTACTTCTCAGTTTCCAATACAAAGAAACCTCTTTCCAAATGGCGGATCTCATCTTTGTCTGGCACTCGCTGCATCCCTTCAAACGACACAAATTTCGCATCTACAATCGGGTATTTCGAAGCGACAAACAGACCACTTTGTTTTACACCTGGCTCAACGCCCATTCCGACCCAAAAATAAGGATAATCTTTTCTCAACTCTTCAAATAACTGCTGACCTGAGTTCAATGTCAATTCTTGACCGAGAAACACATCGGGATTTCGCTCTCGAATAAAATCAGCTAACTGCTCAACTCGATCTTCCGCTCTAGTCATTCCGCCGTATTTCTTTGGCAGATCGCCATCGAGCATGCAAGTATTCAGCGTCAAAATTTTGTGATTGTTATCTTCGGCACTTTTTACCTCTCCAGTACCTTGATAATGGAGAAAAAATTCACGCTGTTTTTCTTGGACTTGTTCGACCGTAGATACTTTTTGAATAGGCTCTTTTTCATCATCTAATAGAGAAGCTGTGCAGCAAGTAGTTGCAACAGCACTGCTTAAAAATACATTTGACAGACTATTCATAAAAACCCCTTTAAAGTGCGAATAGTTTACCACACCAAAGGTTTTAAGTAGTACTAAGATATTTTTTAAATATGACCTAAACTAGAACCAAAACGGCACAGAGTTTCAAGCCCTTTTCGGGTGTTTTCCACTAAATCGGCGTCAAACTGCACTCGACCCTTCTCAAACAACAAGACAATGCAAGAGCCACCAAACTCAAAATAGCCCTTCTCTTGCCCTTTCGCGACCCGCTCTCCCGGCTCGTATGTTTGCTGCACAGAACCAACCGATGTCGCGCCAATCTCAATAAACAAAACCGTGCCGAATTTTTCCGTCTCGATTTCTGTGACAAATCGCTTATTTTGCGACAAAATTTGGATCCTCTTCTTCAACGCAATCGGATTCACCGAATAGAGAAAACCGTTGATTAATTTCGCCTCTCCCGGCACTCCTTCACAAGGAAAATGAAACCGGTGATAGTCAACCGGACACAACCTCGCAATCACCATCGAACCTTCTGAAAATCTCTTTCCATAAGCTCGATCTTGCAAAAATTCTGCCAAACAAAATTCCTGTCCCTTTGCAAAAAAGCGATCGAATTTTGGATAGACGAAATAGCGCCCATCTGCTGGACAAGCCACCCGATCAGGCTCAGCCACAACAGGCCTGCATTTCGGGTTTAATTTTCGGATGAAAAAATCGTTAAAAGAGTTAAACTCATGAGAAGCAAATTCGCTTGTATCAATGCCAAACAAGCGAATAAATGGCGCAACTTTTGCTCGACTAGAAGCCCGCTTCATATGCCAGCCATATACCCGAGAAGCCAAAGGCCATCTCGATAAGAGAGGAAGGAGAGTTCGATAGAGAAACCAGGAAAAAAAGCCTGTGCCATAGAGAAGATTGAGAATCCTCTGCCCAAACACCTTTTCCGTACAAACTGTGCCGCTTTTTCGATCGATATAATGAATCATAAAATGAATTGTAACGGAATATACCAATTTTTGTATTCAAAACAATGCTATTTAATTAAACAAATCAATATTTTTGATGATAATCTTTAACCTTGTGAGAAAAGTCAAAGCCTATTAAAATTTTCTCAAAAATCCAGGACAAAGCGACCATCATGTTTGGACTTCTAAAAAAAATATTCGGCACGCAACAGACCCGCATCCTCAAAAAATACTGGAAACTCGTCCCTCAAGTAAATACTTGGGAAGAGCGCTATCAGCGCCTCACGGACGACGAAATTCGTCAAAAAACAATTGAATTCAAGGAAAGATTTGCCAAAGGTGAATCCCTTGAATCGCTCCTCCCAGAAGCCTTTGGGGCGGTCAAAAACGTCTGCCGTAGGCTCTGCGGCACAGAAGTTCACGTTTCAGGCTATGAGCAAAAATGGGACATGATCCCCTATGACGTCCAAATCTTGGGCGCCATCGCCATGTTTAACGGCTCCATTGCCGAAATGCAGACAGGGGAAGGCAAGACCCTCACCGCCTCCATGCCCCTCTACCTCCACGCGATCACCGGCAAGCCTGTCCACCTCGTCACAGTGAACGATTACCTCGCCAAACGCGACTGCGACTGGATCGGCTCGATCTTCCGCAAACTCGGCCTCACCGTCGCCTCCCTGACAAATGACGTTCCTCCCTACAAACGGAAAGAGACCTACGCCTGCGATATCGTCTACGGAACAGCCTCAGAATTTGGCTTCGATTATCTGCGCGACAATTCGATGGCGATGAAAAAAAACGAACAAGTCCAGCGCGGCCACTACTTCGCGATGATCGACGAAATTGACTCGATCCTCATCGATGAAGCCCGCACTCCGCTCATCATCTCCGGCCCCGTACCAGAAAGCCGCCAAATGTATGACGAACTCAAAGACGGCGTCTCCCACCTCGTCCGAATGCAGCGAGACCTGTGCAACCGCATCGCCTCCGATGCGCGCCGTACCCTCGAAACACTCGGCCTTCTCGAAGAAACCACCAACGCAGCAAAGCTCTCCAAAGCAGAAGAAGAGCAAAAAAAAGAAGCCTTCCGCAAGCTCTGGCTCGTCGGCAAAGGAACTCCGCGCAATAAAATCCTCAAGCGCCTCAAAGAAAATCCCGACTTCCGTGCTGAAATCGACAAATGGGAAACCTTCTACTTCGGCGAAACCAACAAAGAAGAGAAGTTTGCTCAGCTCGCAGAGCTCTGCATGGTCGTCGATGAGCGAAACAACGAATACGAACTCACCGACAAAGGGATCCACTCCTGGATCGACTTCAAGCAAGGTGTCGGCACAGACGACTTCGTCATGCTCGATCTCGGACACGAATACGCATCCATCGATCAAAACCCAGCTCTCTCGGAACAAGAGAAGATGCAGGCAAAAATCGCCCTACGCGAAGAAGACTCCAAACGCAAAGAGCGCTCCCACAACCTGCGCCAAATGCTCCGCGCCCATCTTCTGATGGAAAAAGACGTCGACTACATCGTCCAAGACAACAAAATCGTCATCATCGATGAGAACACAGGACGCCCACAACCGGGACGCCGCTTCTCCGACGGTCTCCACCAGGCGATCGAGGCGAAAGAAGATGTCGAAATCCAAGGAGAGACGCAAACTTACGCGACCATCACTCTTCAAAATTACTTCCGCCTCCATGAGCGCATCGCCGGCATGACCGGTACAGCAATGACCGAGGCAAACGAGTTTAAAGAGATCTACAAACTCGACGTCCTAGAAATCCCAACCTATCGCGACTGCGCACGCGTTGATTTCGATGACGAGATCTACATGACGGAACGGGAAAAGTACAACGCGATCCTCAAAGAAATTCGCGAAATACACGAAAAAGGACGCCCGATCCTCATCGGTACCGAATCAGTTGAAGTATCGGAAAAACTCTCCCGAATCTTACGCCAATACAAACTTGAACACACCGTTCTCAACGCGAAAAATCACGCCAACGAAGCGGAAATCATCGCCGATGCAGGAAGACGCGGAGCCATCACACTTGCCACGAACATGGCAGGCCGCGGTACCGATATTAAACTCAAAGACGGCACTCACGAACTCGGCGGACTCCACGTTCTCGGAACCACACGCCACCAATCGCGACGCATCGATCGACAGCTCCGAGGCCGTTCAGGCCGACTGGGCGACCCTGGCTCATCGAAATTCTTCATCTCGTTTGAAGACTCTCTCATGCGCCTCTTTGCATCGCCTCGCATGACCGCTCTCCTCCAGCGATTCCGTCCGCCAGAAGGGGAGCCGATCTCGGCAAAAGTGCTCAATAAGTCGATTGAAACGGCTCAAAAACGAGTCGAACAGCGCAACTACTCCATCCGTAAACACACCCTCGAATACGACGATGTGATGAATAAACAGCGCAAAGAAGTCTATGCCTTCCGCAACGACCTTCTCAACGCTGAACAGCCCATCCAAATCGCTGAAGAACTCCTCGAAACAGTCGCCTCCTCGATCGGCGCTCCCTTCCTTCTCAATCGCTCTAGCGAAAAAGATTGGAATCCAGAAGCCTATCGCCAAGCGCTGATGCAACACTTCCCCGTCCATTTCGAAGAGAACGCTCTCAACGATAACTATTCGTCATCGGCTGAGCTAGAAAAGAAAGCATCCGAGAGAATTCTCTCCGCCTTCCAAATCAAGCTCCAGCTTCAAAGACAAGTTCTCGGCTCCTTTAATCCCGAGCTACAAGAGCCAGAAAAAGCGCAAGCCGTTCTCCAACAAGTCATCCGCAATCTGATGATCCGCCGCGTTGACCAACTCTGGCAAGAACACCTCCTCGCAATCGATCATCTCCGCTCGGATGTCCACATGCGCACCGTCGGACAAAAAGATCCGTTGCTCGAATTCAAACACGAATCGTTCGCCCTCTTCGAGTCATTCTCCGAAAGGCTCCGTCAAGAGATCACACGCGATCTATTTCGCTTTGAGATGATGCCCCAGATGCCGCCAGACCAAGCCCGCCTCCAGCAGGCTCTCGCCGCACTCCAAAGACAACAACTCGAACAAGCAGAGGCCACCGTTGAAGAAGTTTAAAACCCTCCTTCTTCTCCTGATCGCCTTCTCCTTTGTAGCCACCCTCTTTGCTGAAGACCCCGCGCCCAAACAACAGGCAGCGGGGCTCACTTCTTACGGCGCTGAAACCATCGACACACTCAACGCCTCAGGCCTCATCAAACTCAACGGAACGACCATCCGCACCCTAGCCCAAGTTCGTGGCAGTCTTCTCGCCACATCGGCCCGCCTCTCTTCCCTCGAAGTCTATGGCGAAGCCAATCTCAACAATACAACCCTCTCTCAACCCTCCACCATTATCGGATATCTCCGCGCACAAAACTCCAACTTTCCATCCCTTCTCACCCTTGGCGCACAAAAAGCTACCTTCACAGCATGCAAACTCTCTTCGCTCACCATCCGCAAAGATGACAGCTTTAAAGGGAAACAAATCATTGAATTGAAACAAGGAACGGAAGTGACCGGTCCGATCACCTTTGAATCAGGAAAAGGGGAAGTGCACGTCTACTCAACTTCCCACGTCTATCAGCCCATCACGGGTGGCAAACTCATCAAGAAAAACTAAAGTACCGTACAAAAACCAGTTTTCAGCTTCTCTACAGTTGGATGATTAGAATTGTCTATGATGCTGTAGTGAACGACAACACCTTGAACAGATTTCTGAGAAGAACTCAGCTTTTGAACATCTTTCAACGCTTCGACATTTCGTTTTAATTCTTCTAAAACTGAAGAAAATTGATCAGGAGTAATCACTCTACTCTCTTCACCTAAAGTAAACACTTTCGAATCTACAAACTGACCATTTACAGAAACCACTCGATTTTGACTCATCTCTCTCAGCCGCTTCTCAAACAATTGCAAAGAACCAGGATCATAAACTTCAGCAGGATTGCCAGCTAATGTGTGAATGGCCGACTCAATCGTTTTCATTGCAACAGACTCTCTACCCACTGCAGATAACAGCTCCGTCACTTGGCGATTTTGTTCCGATAATATTTCAAACGGAGTTTGAAATTGATCACCAGATATTTGAGCATAACTCTTCACTTCTAACGACATTAACACCCCCAAATTAATATTGAATTAATTATAATTGAAATAATTTTTGATTTCAAAACCAACTCAATATCCCTATAAAAAACTCATCCCACTATTTTTTTGAGATATGATAAAATTCCAATTCAACACTTTATGACTACGACCAACCGCTTTGAATACATCGATTCTCTTCGCGCAATCGCTGCCTTTTTGGTCATCATCATTCATTCTGTAGCTGGATTCGTCTTAAGAAACCCTTTCACAACTGAAAGAGATGGTTGGATTGTGGCCGAACAGGGGTTTATCCGACCCGCTTTTGTGGGCATTTGGCTTTTTTTCCTCATTAGCGGATTCGTGATTCCTGAGAGCTTAAAGCAAGGAAACCAAGCGTTTATCATCCGCCGGTTTTTCCGACTTTTTCCACTCTTTTGGATCAGTATTTTTATCGATCTCGCGGCTACTCTTCTTTTGCATGGAACTCAATCGCTATCCGAACTCTTCGTTACCATGACGATGGTTCCCAGCCTCTTCGGCCAACAACCAACTTCGATTTATTGGACACTTGAAATTGAGCTCTTATTTTATGCTCTCTGCCTCTTCGGGTTTCTCAACACCTCTTTCTTAGCTCTCAGCTCAACTCTCCTTCTCTTCCTAGCTTTTCTGCAAAATTTCTCTTCTGCAATCCCGCTAGAATTGGCCAAAATAAGTTTATACTTAGGGACAATGTATTGGGGAGCTCTTTGGAGAAAATGGCAAGAAAATCAAGCATCAATCGCTCTTGTATCTGCTATGCCGATCTTTTTTTTCCTGTTCGTCCCTTATCTTTCTCTTTACTTCGATGACCAATCGTTTTGGCAGTTCACTTCTCTTTCCGCCGCTCTCGGACTCTTTATTTTAGGAACAACCGCTCTACGCCTCAATGTTTCCTGGCTTTCGTATCTCGGCAAAATCAGCTATTCCCTCTATTTACTCCATATGATCTGCATGCGCCTCATCGTCCGCTATTCCCTCCATCCAAGCGCGCCCGAATGGATCCAACACCCCTCAACACTATTTTGCCTCTTAGCCCCTTTCTTGCTGACCATTCCTCTCTCGATGCTCACCTATCACTGGATTGAACTACCCTGCATCGCCCTCGGCAAAAGACTCGTTCAGAAAGTACGCCCACTTTCGATAAATACTTCTCAATCCCCTTAAAATACCCGCAGGAACAAAAATCCAAGGGGCCAAATGAAACCAAAATCGGGGATATTTCCAAAACAGCGAGAAGCAAAATTGCCGAATTTTTTTTAATTCACTCGCACTCTTTTGGTGAAATAAACCGAGCTTGAGATGTGTCTTGAATTGCCCCTGCATCAATTGATTCATGAAGGCTCGCTTGATGTCCCGATTCTCAGGACATAACTCTTCTAAAATATCAATTGTACCCACATCTAACACACACCGTTTATAATAGCCCAAATAAGCTAAAAAAGAGTCATTACCCGAGCGCCAGCCAATTGCTCTTTGATGGCAATACATCCAATGACCATGGGTTTGAATCATCTTCCCAATCACTAATAAATAGACAAATCCATTGAAGTACTTTTCAACAGGCACCTGTTTTATCGCCTCCACCCAATAACTTTTTCGAAAAAATTGAGTCGATATATACGTCAGATGAAAATACAAACGTCTAAAGCACTCTTTCCATTCTACAAACAGATGATCAGTCGGATAACTTACAGGACGAGATACCTCTTTTTTCATCTCTCGATCATAGCCTATTGCCCGGAAAGATATCCCCGTTAACGAAGGATGCTTTTCCAAGATGTCAAAAATTCGATCGACAGCTCCCGCCTCTACTTGATCATCACTACCCATCAAGCAACAAAACTCACCGTTGGCTAAATCGATCACACGAAGAAAATTGCGATCGGCACCCACATTTTCAGGAAATCGATGATAGTGAACTGCTGAAGAGTGAAAAGAGCGGACAATTTCTTCTGTTTTATCATCGGAGGCATTGTCGGAAATCACAATCTCAACACCCTCTCTCCACTGACTGAGGATGCTCTGAATGGTATTGCCAATGTATTTGCCCCGATTATGAGTAGGGATACAAAAAGAGAGTTTCATACATCCAAAACACAATATTTTTTGCGAAAATAAAAGTTACGCCACATACGAACCATTTTCTGTCTGAAATAAAATAGCCAAGAGACAAAACTACTCAAGAAAGACCGACTAAAAAAAATAAACATTTTCAGAATCCAAACCTTGCTCTCCGAGCCTGGAATCGTCTTCAAAATCTCTACGCATCTCAGACTCTCGTCAAACCTTCGCTCCAAAGCTGTTTTCAACCCAATTTCCAAGAGATGTCGAGCTAAAAATTTAGCAAAAAAAATCTCTATCCTCATCTTGAGTTCTGTCGAGCAATTCAAATGGGCAATAGTCTCTTTCATTTTAACCGTTGCCGGCCAAATGTAATCCACACCTCGAATCAACGACATCGATTCCGAATGGATTCTGAAGATGGCACAAGGCTCTCTTGACACCACAATTGGAAATTGCGCCATAAAGCGACACAGATAATCGCTGTCAAAAGGGAACATGCTCACATCAAATGGGCCGACGAGATCGGCCTTTGATTTTCTAAATAGAATCGAGGTCCAAAAAGGAAATTCCCATACGACGATCTTTTTCCAAGTCTCTAATGGGAAATAGAGACCCTCTCGGATTGGCTTTAAAATAGAGCTGCTCAAGATTTTATTGCGATGATCTAAGATTAGAGAAACCCCTAAAAATAATCCCGCTTCTGGATACTCTTGTAGCTGTTCAATTCCCGTTTGATAAAAAGCGGGAAGAATCCCATCGTCATCAGAAAGAAAAGAGAAAAAGGGAGTCGTAACTCGTTCTAAGCCATTTTGGAAATTGGCTTGGCATCCGATGTTCTCTGGCTGGCAGACATATTCTATTCTTGCATCTTCTTGCATCAATCGTGCGACAACCTCCGCAGTCTCATCTCCTGATGCATTGTCCAAAACCAAGATCTTCAATTGAGAGAAGGTCTGTGCCATGGCGCTGCGAATGGCCCTTTCCAATTGCTTGGGACGGCGAAAAGTGGGAATAATGGTCGTGATCAGAGGAGGCACAACTCTCGTCTCCATTCTTGAATGCATAGACCCAAACCTTCTTCTAAATTGATTTTCGGCACCCAATTCAGTAGATCTTTTGCTTTTGACATATCAGCAATTAGTACAGGCGACTCAAAAGAAGAAACAGGACGTTCATCAAACCGACAGTAGGTTTCACCTCCAATTTTTTGAAACGCCAAGGCAGCAAGCTCCCTTAAACTCACTCCACTTCCTGAACCTATATTAAAAACCCCTTCTTGGTCGCTATCGAGTAGATGTACAAACAATTCTGCAGCTTCTTTCACAAAGATGAAATCTCGTACTTGCCTTCCGTGAGAAAAGCTATTTTTTTCCCCTTTTAGAATTCCCTGGATGAGAGTTGGAACAAAACGCTGAAAATGCTCTCCCGGTCCATACACTTGAAAAATCCTACCCCAAACATAGCTGATCCCTAACTCTTTTTTCATCGCCATTAAAAGAGAATGTAAAGCTGCTTTACAAACTCCATAGGTAGTAGATGGTTGGCAAGGCGTCTCTTCATTACAGACAGAATAGGACCCATCGTACTCTGTACACGTACCAGCCGAAATGATTCTCCTTCCTCCCGCTTCGATAAAAAAACGAAACAGTTGCAAGGAAACCTCTATCCAACGGAAATTTTCAGGTGAAGACCAAAATACACCGGGTGTTGTACGCCAAGCGAGATGTAATAAAACATCTGCTTGAACGGCTCTACAAACTGCCTCTACCGCCTTACTATCAAATAGATCGACCTGTTTCCAAATAACACCTAAGAAGTTTGGATTTCTTTCCTCCGATGACAGAGCGAAGACCTGATAGCCTCTCTCAACCAACGGATTCAAAACATGCCGCCCTATAAAGCCCGAAGCCCCCGTTACAATCACTTTTTTCAAACCCTATAATCTCCTCTTTCACGATCTTGAGAAGATATCGCTGAAACTTCTAAAGGCCATTCGATTCCAAACGCAGGATCGTTCCAACGACATCCACAATATGATTCAGCATGATAAGGTTTAGAAATGTGATACAACACTTCACTCCCATCTTCTAAAGATTGGAAGCCATGTGCGCATCCTTCGGGGATATATAAAGCCTGTCGATTTGCTTCAGAAAGAATAATCCCGAATGATTGTAAATAAGTTTTCCTCTCTTTTCTTAAATCCAAAACGACATCGTAAATAGCCCCCTTAATACACCTCACAATTTTCACCTCTTGATGAGGCTCTGCTTGGTAGTGCAATCCACGAAGTGTCCCTTTTTTATGATTCGAAGAGAGACTCCATTGTGTAAATTCGACGCAAAGATCTCTTTTTCGAAACTCATTCGCACAAAAGACACGCGTAAAAAAACCCCGTTCATCTTCTTTTATCTCAGGCTCGATCAACCATACACCGGCAAGTGGCGTCTCTTTAAATTTCATTCAAAAAACCTGAGGCTCGGGAATGAGAACCACAAACTGACACCCCCAGGATCGGACTCTACTCATCGTCTCCATTATTTCTTCCCTCAAATTCCAAGGAAAAATAATCAAATAATCGGGCTTTGTTTCAAAAATCTTATCCGGTGAAACCACAGGAATATGACTTCCCGGTAGAAGGCAATTTTGCTTTACTGGATTTCGATCAACCGTATAGTCAATCATATCTTTTCCAATTCCACAGTAATTCAAGAGAGTATTTCCCTTGGCAGGGGCGCCATACCCAACCATCTTCTTCCCATCTTGTTTTGCTTTCTCAAAAAACGCCCGAATCTTCAGCCGGCTCTGCTCTACCTTAGAGTTAAAAAAACGATACATTTCAAGTTGATCTAGACCCGCACTTCTTTCCGCCTCAAGCAATTTCTCAACAGACCCCGTTTTCAGATGTGTAACATTTTCGGCATGTTTAACAAAAATCCGCACGGATCCTCCATGTGTGGGAAGTTCCTCTACATGAAAAATTTCGAGTCCTTGTTTTCGAAAAATTGCGACAGCTGTTTGAATAGAAAAATAGGAAAAATGCTCATGATAAATAGTATCGTACTGACCCAATTTCATTAAATTCATAAGATGAGGGAATTCCATCGTAAGAACTCCTTCATCTTTCAATAACAGTTTCATCCCCTTCACAAAATCATTCAAAGAGGGTATCTGGGCTAATACATGATTACCGATCAATAAATCTGCTTTTATCCCATTCTTCACGAGTTTGAGAGCGAGATCAGTATTAAAAAATTCGACCATCGTAGGAATGCCTAGCTCCAGTGAAACTTTAGCCACATTCCCCGCTGGCTCAATTCCTAAAACCGGAACACCCCTTTCTTTAAAATAGCGAAGCAAGTACCCATCATTGGATGCGATTTCTATCACCAATTGATTGGCGCTAATCTTATATTTCTCGATCATCTGACGCGTGTACTCACCTGCCTGCTTCACATAAGAATCGGAATAAGAGGAGAAATAGAGATATTCTGTAAAAATTTCCGAAGGAGAGATTTGCTCTTCTACTTGAACCAAGAAGCAAGAGTGGCAGACATACGCATGAAGTGGATAAAAAGGCTCGGCAACTAAAGCCGATTCTTTCCTTCGAAATGAATTGGCTACGGGACTTAGCCCCAAATCACAAAAAGTCTCCTGAAGTGGCGTCGCACAAAATCGGCAATTCCCCACAAAACAAACCCGTTTTTTAAATTCAGCTAAAGAAGAGTCAATGCGAAGAGGAGCTTATCTCATATTGAATTTTTTTTGACCTACAAAAAACTCAGCCACCGAAGAAATGCAACCACAGAGTTAATGAATTTGCAAACCCTGTTCACGTAATGCGCGAATAGACGCAACTTCGATCTGCGGGCAATCGCCAATCAAAATATGACACTCCGGAACCACCTTCATTTTCGCTAAACCTCGCGCCGTAATCTGCGGACAATTTATAAGGGTCAATTCCTGTAAAGGCTGACGAGCTAACGAGTCAAAAGCTTCATCATTCAGCCCACTACAATGTTCAAGTTTCACTCTCATCAATGAGGGTGATCTTTTCCTTAAAAATGTCTTCAATTTTGGAAATCCTTCCAAAATCAAACAATCCAATTCAGGATTTTTTTCGCAAAACTCACTCAACGCCTCATCGTCCACTTCTTTTCCATCTGTGAACCATGAATAGTACAGTTTCCCTGTTGCCATTTGAATCAACTCTTCTCTCTTCGTATTTTCTAGCGAGGCAGCCAAATAGATCAATTCTGGACACTGACCTACAAAACGGACCAGCGAATCGCCCCTTACCTGTCGACACTCTTTCAAAATCAAAGCTCGGAGTGGCAAACCTTTTTTTTCGGGCAATTCAATCAGATCGTCCAACCCCTTTAAAGTTAAAAAAACAAGTTCTGGGCAACCTTCAATCAGTTTCTTTACCCCCGCACCGGTCATCAAGGAGCAATAGGAGGCATTCAAAACAGCTAATCTCCCACAATGTTTTCCGATCCAATCCAAGGCACGATCGGTAAATAAAGGCGCATTCGATAAATTGATCTCATGCAATTGCTCGGCCTTCTCTAAAGCTTGCAAAGCGCGATCTGTTAACAAAGAATTGGATAGATCCAGACATAAAGCCGCAGGCTGCCCTTTTACCCAATCAGACCATTCCTGATCTTTAATTCCAACTGGCGCTTTCAATTCAAACAACCTGTTTTGCATGGATGGAGGCGACCATTTTTTTTCGCAAAAGAGTCTCTCAACTTCTCTAAAATAATGGTGCGCTTCTTCGACATACTCTTTCGCTAAAGAGGTATTGCCCAAATTGTTCAGTTCCTGTGGATCTTCTTTCAAATTATAGAATGAGACACTTCCGTCATCGATCGCTTTCATCGAATTTCTGATCACTCCAACACTATTTCTCTTACCTGGCAAAAAGAAATAGACAACTTTTTCAATCCCTCTTCGCAAACTCCTGCCTACTCCGTGCTGAATCGCCTCAATTCCTAATAAATCCAAAACCGTGGGCATTAAATCCAACTGACTCGACGGTGTATCAATCACCTGAGGATCGATTCCTTTTCCTAAAATCAAAAGAGGAACATGCAAATTTTTCTCCTTATAGTAATCGCTCCGAAGGGCCACGTTTTTCCCCTCCATCTCTTGCCCATGGTCGCCAAAAACAAACACAATCGACTGTTCGAATAGTCCTTTCGTTTTTAACCTTTCGATCAATTTATGTAGGGCATAATCAGTGTAGGAAAAGGTTTGCAAAAACTTCCGATACAAGGGATCTACCTTCTCTTCCATTGGAAAATTCCATCCCTTTGGCGCAATCCAAGGGTGATGATTCGAAATCGTAAACAGCGACAAAAAAGTTGGCCCTCCTTGCTTCTTTAACCAATCTGCAGCCCGATCAACCACAACCTCATCATGGACACCCCAGCTCGTTTTTTCTCCCTCCAAATCGTCTTTTCCAACAATCGTTTCAAACCCATGACTCTGAAAAAAGGGAAAGGTATGATCGAATGCTGTCGATGCCCCTTGAAATAATGCCGTCCGATATCCCTCTTTTTTCAACACATCAGCCAATCCGATCATCGGGATTTCCGCATACGATCGCAAACTCTGCGTATCTAAATAGGGCGGCACCCCAAAGAGTGAGGCAATCGCAGCCTGATACGTCTGAATTCCTCCCGCGTAAAATCGGCTAAATAAGACTCCGCTTTTCGCCAATTCATCAAAGTGAGGCGAAGCTTTTATCTCTGCGCCCAAACAACCCACATTCTTCGCCCGAAAAGATTCTAGGAACACAAAAATTACATGTGGTTTCTTTACTTCAATGTCAAACAGCTTTACACCCGAAAAACCCTCTACTTTTCGCAATAGAGGATACCCCTGTAACAGGGAAGTGAACTTCTCGGTAGGAAAATTCCACTCATATTTGCCCGCCTTCTCTCTTTTCTTTCGAAACCAATGGCGCTGCCAAACATACAAGACATTCTCAACACACTCTCCAGGAATCCAACTTCCCAATCCGCTAAAAATAAACAGCCCAAGCCAAAGTTCCCATCGATCGGAAACACCCAAACAGGAAATACTCGTCAATAAAACAGCTGTAAATCCAATTTTTTTGATCGGTAAATCGTGAAGCGAATCGATAAAAGAGCTCGGATGCCTTAGATAGCTCCAAATCTCAGGACCCATGCTTATGCGCCAGTAGTAAGCTCCATACCAACTGGCCAACATCCAAAAGGTCAAAAGAGTCCATAAAACCCAGCCCCACGAAAGCCATCCCAGTAATAGCATGGCCTCACTGGCTACGAAAAGGTCTTGAAATAGCCCCCGTACGGCCTTTCGCCCCTCTATAAAACGACAGACCAAAAATGGGGTAATTAGGAGCGGCTCGACCATATACGGATCATAGGATTAATAACCTCAAAAATCAATTATATAACACATTCTTCGCAAGTCACTAATTATTAAACATTAAAGACTCATTAATTATAGGTATAATATGAAATATTTTTGTTATAATTAGATTTAATTTTTTACTTAAAAATGGTATAATATTATTAAACAACCAATAAGATAACTATGAGCTTTGAACAAACGCTAATTCGTTCATTAGATAACCCAGTAGCCTTTGAAACGTTATTTGATTCAATGCTAAAAGAAGAAAGCGCGTACTTCTTGCAAAATCGGATTAACACAGCAGAAGCAAACATTCCCAAGATGGATAAGCTAATTGCTGAGGCTCGAGATTCCCTCCGCTCCAAGGTTCAAGCAGCTGTTAAACATGCTGGAATATTTACTCGAATTTACATTTTTTTAAGTTCACGCTTCGGCGATTTTGCAACTAGAATTAAGATAGCCGTTCTCGATTCATTCGAATACAGAGTCCGAGACATCTCGACAAACAATATAAGACTTTGGGACCTAGCCGATATTACCAACACCATCGGAGCGGCTATTCTAAATTATCCAAAGATGGAAGCAATCCGCTCTACAACCGAATATCCATTTTTAAAAACTGAGCTCGGCTTAAGCGATGCACAAATCTTCCGCCTCTTCAAAATAGCCGAACAACAAACGAAATCAAAAAACATTGACCAAGCATCTTCCTATCTAAAAGAACGACGCTCACTTTTCCTGTTTTACAAAGAGCACAATCAGTTAATCAATAGACTTACCGGCCCATTGGCACTTGTGGTCGATTATCTAGACAATTCCAAGATTCCCGCCGATTTAGAAGAGAAAGAACTTCTTTTTGAATGTGTGTCTCAAATGGCGGCATGCTTCCAAAAAGCAAATCCAAAGGCACTCGATCCTTCATCAAAATTAGCAGAAATCATTCTTCCCCAATTTTCTTTCCAGTGGTTCCTCAGCCAAGATGATCTATTGAACAAAGCGCCTAATTTAATCAACTCGCCATTTATTGAGCCCTCAACTGTCGACAATTCGGAAGACGAGGACGCTTTCACTCCACTCACACTCTCTCGTCACTCAACACCTTCTACCACGCCCTCTTCTCCGCAAACACCAATCCGAATTCTTCTCAATGGGGAACTTTTAAATTTGAACCATCAAAAAAACCTAGGGGAAAAACATGTCGATCACTATTTGGTCTAGCAATTCTGTAATAAGACTCGCATCGGCTGTTTTGCAAAAGGAAACAGCGCAGCAATCGACCATTACGTTACTTGCACAAGAAAAACTACAAACAACTAAGGCCAACCCAATCGCTGAAAGCTCGTTAAAAGATCGAGTCCGTCTTCTCGTTCGCGCACAAGTAATCCGAGAAGCTTCATTCATTACTCGGCTATTTTTACTAATTTTTCCATTTATCACAGATTACATCATCAATCCAGCCGTTGAAATAGCCTTTGCCCACCATCTAAGAAGCCAAGAGATCAAAGCGACCCCCGGCTCCTGCCAATCAGAAAAAATGAGAAATCACTCTCTTTTAACGTCTACAGAAACTCTTTCCGCCTCAGATCTCAACCATTTCGTTCGAATGGTTCGAGCAACACACCTACAGAGCGACATTGCTTATGCTAACCGATTAGAGAAAGTCCCCGATCTCCAATTTGAATTTTCAAAACTCACTTCAGAAGAGCGCAGACTTGTCCAAGATTACGCAAAACTCTCCTTCCTTTTTCATCACAAAACAATCACCGAGTCTCCATACGAGGCTTGTGAATGGTTAATCGAAAAAATAAACCATTACCCATTCAATCAAACATTAGCTTCGCTCGTCTTTCATCCTGTCGAATTACAGCTCTTAATGAACACCGACCTCATTCAAGCCAAAACTACTTTCAATCCTAAATCATTAGAAGAAGCTCTGGTCCAATCCAGAGTAGCCCCTTCTCAATCAGTCCCTTTGCTCGAACCTTCTTATACCTCTTTACAACTAGCTACACTCGCTACAATAAATGGAAAAGTAGATGTAGAGTTACTGAATCTTCTAGAGAAGATGAATGGATCTACACCGATCGCTTGGATCCATAAAAAAGTTCTCAAAGATCCAACTCGAAAAAACTTGGAATCTGGCCCCTCTTCTCGCTCGCAACTAGTATTCCAAAACTTTCAAAAAATGAGCCCGACTCGCGTAGAGTGTCGCTATACCTTGGAAGGTCAACTTCATGCGAATGGGACTTCTTATCCGATCGGCGAATACGAAATCGTCATCCCTCTTGAGAAAAATAAAGACGGATGGTCAATCGGCCCCGTCCGTCTCAATGATCCGGTTGAAGATGATTCCGATAGCCAGCCAACTTTATATCCAGTCGACTCTTATGCGACTACTTCCTCGGATAGCTCTGACAGCGATTAAGAAAGAAATGAGCTCACGATTTGATTGAATACGTCCTGAGTTTTGTTTCCGTCTCGACTTAAATCGCTGTACTTATCGCTATTGGGATTACATAAAATCTTCTCGATTTCACTTTTCACGCCTTGCATTTTATATGTTTTTACTTTTGGACCATAGACGCGCATCAACTCGTTTGTTCTCGCGACAATCCACTTGTCTCGATGCTCAGCATTTTTAGCTTTAGTTGTCTTGATTCCTCTTCGCTGGTATTCGGCTTCACGCTCTTCAGGGTTTAAATAGGCTGTTTGCCAACCCTCTCCAAAAGTATAAATTTTTACTACAGAAGCTAACTTCGTTCCTGGCCTTCGGACATTATCATACAGGGGCTGAGAGCTTTCGCCGCAATTTAATAACTCAAAAATTCCCCATTCCTCTCCTGTCAATTCCCGAGTCTTCGCTATAGGTGTGCTCATAAAATTCTCCCATTTCAGGGTAGCTAGTTTATTCGACACGCCGAATTAGATTCGCCAGCAAAATATCCTTTGTGTATAGAAAGAATTATGCTCGCGCAAATCTCAAAAGCCCCCGGGAAATTCGACTGCTTGAAATCGCCTAGCGTTTTGGCGTTAGAGAATTTGGATTACACCACTTTCCATCTCATTGCCCTCATCCTCTTTGTCGCGGCGATTATCCACACCCTTTCTGTCCGCAAGATCCACCATTGGGCTAGGACAATTGAGGCGAAGCAAGCCCCTAAACGGGCAGGGAAAAGAGACAATCGCAGCTTAGGAGTGCAAGCTCTCTATTTCCTTTCAGAAGTAGAAATCATCTTTGCCCTTTGGGTCATCCCTCTTTTTTTCGCCATGGCTAGCTGCTGCGGTTTTTACACTGCTCTCAACTACATCAACACCCGCGATTTTACCGAGCCACTCTTCGTCGTCATCATCCTCAGCCTCTCGATGAGCCGCCCCATTGTCGATTGTGCAGAAAATGTAATCGGCTTTCTTGCCAAAGGGCTAGGCGGCACCCTCTCGGCTTGGTGGTTCACCCTCATCACCATTGGCCCCATTCTCGGATCTTTTATCACTGAAGCGGGAGCCATGGCCATTACCGCCGTTCTTCTCTCTCGCAAATTTTATGAACATAACCCGAGCAGAAAACTCGCCTACGTGACAATCGCGCTCCTCTTTGTCAACATTTCTGTTGGGGGAGTCCTGACAAACTTCGCATCACCCGCAGTGCTCATCCTATCCCATTCCTGGGGCTGGTCTAATCACTACGTCTTTGCAACCTTTGGATGGAAAGCCGTTCTTGGCATTTTGGTCACCAACACCCTCTACTGGTTTCTCTTCCGTAAAGAATTTACAGAACTCAATCAGCGCCAACAAGCAATAGCGCAGCTTCATCCCAAACCAGTTGAAGAGAAAAAACCCATCCCCCACTGGATCACAGTCACCCACCTCTTGTTTATGGCCCTGATCGTCCTCACATCTCACTATCCGGCCATTTTCATTGCCGCTTATCTCTTTTTTATCGGATTTCATCAATCGACAAAGAGCTACCAGTGCTCGCTTAAACTCGCACGACCACTGCTCGTCGGCCTCTTCTTAGCCGGACTCGTCATTCATGGGGGATTGCAAGGCTGGTGGGTTGTTCCACTCCTCAGCGGCCGCTCACCTTTAGAAGTATTAGGGCTTACCATCTCGCTTACAGCGTTCAACGACAATGCTGCAATTGCCTATCTCTCCACCTTGATCCCTTCTTGGGGAGAACTCTATAAGTACGCTCTTTTTACCGGTGTGATTGCAGGGGGTGGGCTAACCGTCATCGCCAACGCGCCCAATCCAGCAGGCTACGTCATTCTCTCGAAACATTTTGAAGATGGCGTATCGCCACTCAAGCTCTTTCTAGCAGCCCTCTTGCCAACCTTCATCATGTATATGTTCTTTCTCTTCTTCAGCAACCTAATCTAAAAAGCTTTTCCGCAATAAATCACAGAGTCCACAGAGTTGAAATCGAGTTACACAGAGAAAAACAATACGTGAAACTGAATTCGATTATTCCTCTGTGCAGCTCCCTTGTATCTCTGTGAACTCTGTGATTATCTTTTAGAACCCCTAAATTCTCGATAGGGCTCTATATCCAAAGAGCAACAGGGGAACTGAGGCGAAGACATAGAGAAACCAAAGACGGGCATCCCACTTTAAAATCAAAGCCCCGTGGGTTTGAAATAAGAGGAGAAAAACTCCCAATAAGAAAAGCTGAGCGCCAAAGGTAAACAGAGCTGTGGCAATCAAAGTAGTTTTGGTATCAGAAGATTCTTCTTGAGAAGAGGGAGCTTCTTCACGGGGCATGATCAGTTCCTCAGTCGGTGGAGTATAAATCGGTTCTTCGGTGCGAGGGGGGGGATAGAGAGCTGTACCGCCTAATTGTTTGACAGAATGAGCAGATGCGCTAAAGGAAGATCTTTGCTGTTCGGGCTTTTCCTCACGTAAATCGGCCGCGCAAAAAGGGCAGACGATCACATCCAAATCGACTTCGCCTTCGCAATTGTAGCAGAGTTTTTGGCGCTTTTTAGGCTTCATCGGGATCCCATCCAAGAAAATGATCATAGCAACAGAGTGAGAAAAGCTTCCACCAGAAATTCTCATCATCTTCTATTGACAAATAGATTCTATAGAAGGAAAATCTTTTTCATTCCCTTCTTGGTTGCATGGAATTTAATGAACTTGTCGCTACGCTAGAAAATAACGGCGAAAATGAGCGTATAGAAGCTAAAAAAGCTGAACATTCCCTTGGGATCAGCATTTTAGAAACCATTTCATCGTTTAGCAACGAACCGGATATGGGAGGCGGATACCTTAGTTTTAGGAATAGAAAAGAACGATTCCTTAGATCCCCCATATTATACACCAATCGGCGTTCGAGATTCCGAACAAACTCAAAGCGACCTAGCTACTCTTTGCCGCCAACAATTTAGCATTCCGATCAGGCCTCTCATTCAAACTATCAAATATAAAGAAAAAAACATCGTTCTTGCTCACATCCCCGAAATAGCCGCTCATGAAAAGCCGCTTTACATTAAAAGCAAAGGCATTGAGCAAGGATCATTTAGGCGAATAGGACTTACTGATCAATTATGCACGAGAGAAGATATAGATTATTTTTATCGACTCCGTTCTCGTAAAAGATACGAAGAAACTCTGATTGAGAGTGCATCAATAGAAGATATCGAGGGACACGCCCTTCAAATTTATAGAAACATTCGAAAAGAAATTGACCCTAGTGCAAAAGAACTTAATTACTCAAACGAAGATTTATTGTCGGCTCTTCAAACAAGAGTATTAGAAAGAGGAAAATACTCTATAAATATTGCCGGTCTTCTCCTTTTTGGCACTTCTGCTGCTCTAAGAAAATATCTTCCTATGCAAGCAGAAGTTGACTATCTCATGATTGAAGGGAGGAAATGGGTTTCAAATCCAGATAAGCGATATAGTGGGATAGAAGTTCGTGAACCTTTAATTACAGCTATTCCTCGCCTACAAAGCCTTATCATGACTGATATTCCTCAGGCTTTTTCATTAAAAGTGGATGAATTGCAAAGAGAAGACAATCCGATTATTCCTCGCAAAGTAATTCGGGAAGCTCTTTGTAACGCACTTATGCACCGCGATTATGCACAGGGTCAACCCGTTCAAATTCGAAGATATTCCAATCGAATTGAATTTGCTAACGCAGGGTACACTTTAAAATTAGAAGATCACTTAGGACTCCCTGGTTCTGTTAATCGAAATCATATTATTGCCAATGTCCTCCGTGATGTGCGTTATGCAGAGGCGAAAGGCACGGGAATTCAAACCATGCGAGAATTGATGCGAAAAGCCAATCTCTCTTTTCCCTTATTTGAATCTGATCGAGCAGCTAATCAATTTACACTAACACTTTTGACACATCATCTTTTTGACGAAAGAGATATTCAATGGCTCTCTCAATTCAAAAAATATAATTTAAAAAGCGAAGAAGCTCGCGCTATGATTATTCTTCGAGAAATGGGAGCGATGACTAATAGAGATTATCGAACAATCAATACAGTTGATACTCTGACTGCAAGCCATGATCTTCGACATCTCCGTAATAATGGCCTGATTGAACAAAAAGGGAACGGTCCTAAAACTTATTATATTCCAACCTCCACTTTTTTATCTGTCCAACCTGGGGAGCTTGAGACCAAACCTGGGGAGCTTGAGACCAAACCTGGGGAGCTTCTCCTTCAACCTGAGGAGCTAGAACTTCTTCCAAAACATCTGTTAGCTTCCATAAATTCTCGAAAAATCCCTCAAAAAAAATTGAGAAGTATGATTAAAGCCCTCTGTTTTAGAAACCCTAAAACGCTTGGACAACTTTCTAACCTTCTAAAGCGAAATAACCAGTATTTAAGAGAAGCTCATCTTCAAAAAATGATCGAATCAAAAGAACTAGAATACACGATCCCAGAAAACCCCACCCACCCCAATCAGGCCTATAAAACAGAGCAAGCACCTGAGAATGAATAATATACAGCTCTTCTATTTTGGGTTTTATGCCCATTTCCTGTTTGTGCTATCATAATGAGCTAATCGTTAGGAGATTTTTTCATGTCTGAGAAGAAGACGTTTGATATCGTTGTCATTGGTTCTGGACCAGCAGGCTATGTGGCCGCCATCAAAGCCGCCCAGTTAGGCAAAACAGTCGCCCTCGTAGAAAAAGGCTTATTAGGGGGATGCTGTCTGAACGTCGGCTGTATTCCTACTAAAACTCTCCTAACGAATGCAAGTCTTGTCCATCAAATGAAGCGAGCCGAAGAATTCGGCATCACCATCGGGCCTATCGCGATCCACTACGAAAAGATGAAAGCGCGAAAAGATCAAGTGATCTCTAAAATCCGAACCAGTCTTGAAGGCCTTATCAAGAGCAATAAAATCACCATTATCCGCGGCAACGCTCAATTTGAATCCAGGCATGAAGTGAAGGTGATGGGCCAAGACAATCTCTATCTAAAGGCAGAGAAATTCATCATCGCAACTGGCTCAATCCCATTCGATATCAAAGCTTTTCCCTGTGACAATGATCGAATCCTCAACTCTACCTCCATCCTCGAACTCACCCACATTCCGAAAACGCTCGCTATTGTCGGCGGTGGTTACATCGGCTGTGAATTCGCCACTCTGTTTGCTGAACTCGGAACCAAAGTGACCATTCTCGAAGCTCTACCCACTATTTTAGCAGCTCAAGGCACAACTGTATCGCAATTCATGACCAAATCGATGGCGCAGCGCGGAATCGATATCCAAACCAATGTGAAAGTCGAATCGATCGCTAACAAAAAAAGTCACGTTTCTGTCACTCTCGCCGGCGGACAAACACTCGATGCCGATTATGCCCTCGTCTCGGTCGGAAGAAAAGTCTACACAGAAGGACTGCGCCTTGAAAAAGCAGGCGTTCCAATCCACGAAAAAGGATTCATTGAAACCAATGAGCGGATGGAAACAGCCGTTCCCGGCATTTACGCAATTGGCGACGTAACGGGCAAATGGATGCTCGCTCACGTCGGTTCACACCAAGGAATCGTCGCAGGAACCAATGCCGCAGGTTATGATTCGATCATGCATTACGAGTCAGTTCCAGCCGTCGTATTCACCGCCCCTGAAATCGCCACGGTCGGCCTTACCATGGAACAGGCGACAGCGAAAGGCTACACCCCCATCCAAGGAACCTTTCCCTACATGGCTCTGGGAAAGGCGCAGGCGGCTATGGAAACGGAAGGGTTTACGCAGATCATCGCCGACAAAAAAACACACCAAATTTTGGGAGCAATCGTCATTGGCCATGAAGCCTCTAATCTGATCGCTGAAATGGCGCTTGCTATCCAAAACGAACTCACGTTAGAGTCGGTTCTAGATACGATCCATGCACACCCAACGATTGCCGAAGCGTGGCATGAAGCAGCAGCGATCGCTCTCGACCAACCGATTAACTTTCCGCCAAAGAAGAAAGCATGAGTGAAGCCCCTCGCAAATTAAATCTTCTGCCCAATAACCCGGAAGGAGAAGAAGGAGGCCGATTTCCTTCTTGGCTCCATCGCAAACTACCCATGGGTAGTCAGATTTTTAAAACCAACGAGATCGTCGATAAATACCGACTCAATACGGTTTGCGAAGAGGCAAAATGCCCCAATCGACTCGAATGCTACACCAAAAAAACAGCCACTTTTCTAGCTCTAGGAAAAACTTGCACACGCAATTGCGGCTTTTGCGACATTGATTTCTCCAAAACTCCCAAAGCTCCCGAAGCTGACGAGCCAGAGCGAATCGCTCAATCGGTTAAAGAGCTGGGCCTCAAACACGCTGTCATCACGATGGTCGCTCGCGATGATCTGCCCGATCAAGGGGCAGCACACATGGCCGCTATCGTCCATGCCATCCGCGCCCACAACTCGGAAACAACCATCGAGCTTCTCACCTCCGATTTTTCAGGCGATGTAAATGCGCTTTACACCGTACTCGCTTCCAAACCAGAAATCTTCAATCACAACATCGAAACGGTCCGCTCCATCAGCCCCCGCGTCCGCCACAAAGCCGAGTATGACCGAACTCTCTCCGTTCTCCGAGCGGCGAAAGAATCGGGTCAAGTCATCTTTGTGAAGTCTGGAATCATGGTCGGCTTTGGCGAAACGCCCCAAGAAGTCGAAGAAACAATCCGCGACCTCAAGCAGGCCGGTTGTGATATCATCACGATCGGGCAATACCTCCAAGCGAGCCGCCCAAAACTTCGCGTCAAAGAGTTTGTCCATCCCGACCAATTCAAAGCCTACGAAACTTATGGGAAAAACATCGGTGTTCGCTTTATGTATTGTGGCCCCTTTGTCCGATCGAGCTACAACGCGAATCTCTTCGCTCCCGGCCTGAAACACACCATCGACTCCGAATAAATGAGTTCATAGAAATCACAGAGCTACACAGAGTTGAGATCGAGATCCACAGAGAAAAAATAAGTTCAGATTACCGTTCGCTTCCTTCTTACCTATCAGATTTTTCCTCTGTGCAACTCTTTTTCCCTCCGCGAACTCTGTGATTGTTTTTTTCGATGCTTCCACTTGCAGAACAATTCGGAGCAAAATATGGTGCCGATTATATGGCCCGAGCACCGATCCGAGTGGCCACCGTCATTTTAGCCGGTGGACAAGGAACACGATTACATCCTCTCACCATCCACCATTCCAAGCCCGCCGTTTGCTATGGAGGTCGCTATCGCTTAATCGATATTCCCATTTCTAACTCGATCAATTCCGATTTTCGGCAAATTTTCGTCATTGCGCAATACCTCGCAGGGGAATTGCAACAATACATTGGAGAGACTTATCGCTTCGATCCCTTTCATAATGGTTCCATCGATGTGTTGACCCCTCATGAAAATAGCCAAGGCGAAAAAGAGTGGTTTAAGGGAACTGCGGATGCGGTGAGGAAAAGCCTTACCCAAATTCTCAAATCCCCAGCCGATCTTTTCCTCATCCTCTCTGGTGATCAGCTCTATAACATCAACTTTCAATCAATGGTTGATTTTGCCCTAAAATCAAATGCCGATTTGACCATCGCCTCAATCCCAGTCCACGGAAAAGAAGCGACGAGGATGGGCCTTTTAAAAGTCGATTCCGAAGGGAAAGTTCTCGACTTTGTGGAAAAGCCTAAAGAGGCAGAAACTTTACAACGCTTTGCTCTCGATCCACAATTTTTTAAAGATGCCAATATCACCCCACCGAAACACATCTCTTATCTCGGCTCAATGGGAATCTATGTTTTCAAACGGGAAGCTCTCATCACTCTTCTGAATCAAGATCAACGAGACGATTTTGGCCACCATCTCATTACAACGGCGGTAAAACAGGGGAAAACCTATTCCTATATCTATCATGGTTATTGGGAAGACATTGGAACCATCGCTTCTTACTATGAAGCCAATTTAATGCTCACTCGTGCTTCTTGCAACCTCGATACCTACGATGAGACAAATCCCATCTATGCCCGCCCAAGTTCCCTCCCAGGCCTACGCATTGAAAGCGCAAAAATCACCGCATCGATCATTTGTGAAGGATCCATTATTGAAGCTGCTGAAATTTCACATTCTGTAATCGGTCTTCGATCCCACATCAAAAAGGGGACGATCATCCGAGATTCGGTCCTCATGGGAAATCAAACTTATACCGCTCACACCTCAGATGAATTTAGCATCGGAGAAAATTGTCTCATTGAAAAAGCGATCATCGATGAGCATGTCCGAATCGGTAATCACGTCAAACTTACGAACGAAAAAAAACTCGATCGTTTTGAAGGAAATGGCCTCTACATCCGGGATGGGATCATCATCGTGACTGCGGGAACCGTCATCCCCGACCATTTTGTTTTGTAAAAACCTCTCCAATCTTCTATCATCCATCTCATGCGCATCTGGACCATTGCAGATCTCCATCTCAGTTTTGGCGTAGCAAATAAAAGCATGGATTATTTTGGCCCAGCTTGGGTTGGCCACGCTGAAAAAATTGCGTCCAATTGGCGCTCCTTAGTCGCCCCTGAAGATCTCGTTCTAATCCCAGGCGATATTTCCTGGGCTCTCAAACTCGAAGATGCTGTCCCCGATCTTCTCTGGATCCACGATCTCCCAGGCACCAAAGTGATGATCAAAGGAAACCATGATTATTGGTGGGGATCCCTCAGCAAAATAGCAAAAGTTCTGCCCCCTTCGATCCATCTGATTCAAAATAATGTATTCAATTGGAGAGAAGCGACAATCGGAGGCGCTCGTCTTTGGGATACTCCCGAATATTCTTTTGGCTCATTCGTCGAATACAGAGAAAACCCCCGGGAGAAAAAGAAAGAAGAGGCAATTCAAGAAGATCTGTCTGAAACAATTTTTGAAAGGGAATTGCAAAGACTCGATATGAGTTTAAAACAACTCAGGCCCGATGCGAAGATTCGGCTCGCGATGACCCATTATCCACCGATCGGGCCCGATCTTAAGCCTTCTCGCGCATCTGCTATCTTGGAACAATACAACGTCGACATCTGTGTTTTCGGTCATCTTCACAACTTAAAACCCAGTTACACATTTAACGGGGAATTAAATGGCGTCCGCTACATTCTTGCAGCTTGCGATTATACCCGCTTTCAACTTGTCCCCTTAACCTGAGACAATCTCTAGCAGTTTTTTGATATCTGAATCAGACGGTTTTAGTTCGTGAGTTTTGGGTTTGCGCTGTTTTTTGATCATCAACACAGCCTGCTCCAAATCATCGCAATCGAGGCGGCGATAATAGTCCGCTGTCATTTCCATCACTTCTTGCAATTCATCTTCATGTCTGACTTGAGGAAGAATTTTTTGCATCGCGATGCGGAAGGGGTCCATCTCTCCCGATCCAATCAGAAAACGGAGTACATCAAACAAAAAATCGAGACTTGGATTTTTAGCCAGTAACCCCTTCACTTGTCGATTTGCTTCACCGACATTCGTAAAGCTGATCAAGCGCGCTCGCAGTAATTTAAACCATTCGGTCTCTTCTAAAAAAGGTTCAAATTGTTCGATTAATTCAGAAGCATAGCCGGTATTACTCTCATCGAGCAAATCGGAGATGTAGTCATACAGAAAACTCTCCAGATCATGAGCGCAATAATTTGAAAGAGTCGCAAATGCCTTCTTGGGGTTCATCCCTGCATCGACATGTTCTTCCAATACATCGGCCAAATTCGAGAGTCCATCTTGAATCGGCTCATCGCTTTCCAATTGATCGGTCTCGTAGAGATCGATCTGGTGGTCTAGTTCATCGCAGAAAACAGAAGGGGAGAGCCGCTCAGGTAAGAACCGTCTCCATAGCTCAAATACAATTAAATAAATCTGGTCTGCTTCTTTAGAATCAGTCCCTTCAGCGACCAATAGATCCAACAGCTCCTCAGGAGAATCGGTTTCCTCTGCATACTGGATAAAAGAACTTCGATCGAGAGCAATTCCCTTTTTCGCAAGCCGCTTCCAAAGATCAGCCGGGTCGGCTGTGCGTAAATCCTCAAGCGCCCAACGTTCAGCTTTCACTGAACGATCTTCACGCGCATTGATCCGAAGAAGATTATAAAGAGCTTTAGTTTCGAGCATAGTCCCAGAGATTTTACAACAAATTTGAATGAAGGTCAATTTCCCAAATATGTTAAATTAGTACCCATGAAAAAACGACCGGCCCTGCTTTTAGAAGTTCTCCTTGCCATGACGATTTTGGCCCTCTCAGTAGGAGCGCTCATGCGCCAACCAGTCCTTCTCCATCGGGCAGAAGTCTCTCTCCTAGAAAGGATTGAGTGCGATCGGATCGCTGCTTGGACGTATACAGAGATTCGAGAAAAATTTTTAAAGAACCAAATCCCCTGGTCCCAGATCCCCACTCTTAAAGCCAAAAGCAAGCCCATCTCCCTGCCTGAAGTCAATTTCCAGGTACCTTCTCTCTTCTCCCGTTCTGTAAAACGGCTTTACACTCTCGAAACTCTCCGAGAAAAACAAGACAAAGAAGGGCAAACGATCCGGCTGGTCACCATTCATATCGAAATTGGCACCGGAGCTAAAAAGCGGCAGTTTTCCTATCAAGTCAATGTGATAAAACAGACCTAGACAGATTATTCTTCCTGGGGCATGTAGGGGATAAAAGACCGGAGTCCCATGTCTCACGATTCCTTCCACCCCCACATCCCTGCAAGTACTCATGTAAAGGAATTTTCACCTCGAGCGACAATCTTAGGGCTGCTCTTCGGGTTCTTTTTCGCCGTTGCAAATGCCTACCTCGCCCTAAAACTCGGCACCACCGTCTCAGCCTCCATTCCCGCCGCTATTCTTTCCATGGGTCTGCTCAGACTGCTCTTTCGCAATGCGACCATTCTAGAAAACAACATTGTCCAAACGATCGCTACAGTCGGAGAAGGGCTTGCCGCTGGGGTCATCTTCACCATTCCCGCACTCATTCTGTTAGGCGATTCTCCCTCAATCAGCCGCATTTTCCTCCTCTCAGCCACCGGAGGAGTACTCGGCATTCTCCTCATGATCCCGATGCGCCGCTTCATCATTGTCCAAGAACATAAAAAACTCCCCTTTCCCGAAGGGACTGCTTGCGCCGAAATCCTCAAAGCAGGGGAGAAGAGTGGCGAGAGTGCGATCATGGGACTTTGGGGCCTCATCGCCGGCGCTGTCTACAAAATTTTCTCCAACGCTCTCTTCGCATGGAAAGAGGTTGCAACTTGGAGCTCCTCATTTTTCAAAGCCGAGTTTTCGATCGATGCTACACCCGCACTTCTCGGAGTTGGATACATCATTGGCCCCCATATCTCAGCCTATATGTTCGCGGGAGGCGTCATTGCTTGGTGGGTCATCATCCCTCTGATCAGCGTATTTGGCATCGGCCCTGTAATGATCTACCCATCTGAAACGATTATCTCTCAAATGAGTGCAGATGACATCTGGAGCAATTATGTCCGCTACATTGGAGCTGGCGCCCTAACTGTTGGCGGCCTCCTCAGCCTAATTAAAATCATTCCTCTTCTTTTCAAAACCATCCATCACAGTGTAAAAGAACTATTTACTAGCTTTTGGAAACCGAGCCGACAGATCCGAACAGAACACGATATTTCCATGGCCTGGCTTATTTTAGGATCATTGGCCATCATTCTGTTCCTCTGGCTTTTTCCTGGCTTTCCAATGAACTTTACCACCATCGTCCTACTTGTCATCCTCAGCTTCTTTTTTGTAGCTGTCACTTCCTTCACCGTCGGCCTTGTCGGTTCAACCTCAAATCCCGTATCCGGGATGACCATTACCACTCTCCTCGTCACCTGCGTGATCTTCGTTCTCCTCGGCTGGACTGAGCGAATCTACCTCATTTCCGCCATGACAATGGGCTGTGTCGCATGCTGTGCAATTTGCCTTGCTGGAACCACCGCTCAAGACTTGAAAACGGGCTACCTCCTTGGCGCCACCCCGCGCAAACAGCAGTTGGCGGAGCTTCTTGGGATCCTCATTCCCTCGCTCGCCCTCGGTTATACTCTTTATATTCTCAACCGCGCCTATGGAATCGGCTCAAGCGTCATGCCAGCCCCTCAAGCTACCCTCCTCTCTATGATCGCCAAAGGCGTCATCAGCGGAGACCTACCCTATATTTTAGTTGGCGTGGGAGCGATGATCGGCCTTGCCATGGCCCTCCTACGCGTTCCCGTTCTTCCCTTTGCCCTCGGTCTTTATTTGCCCCTATCCCTCAGCGCTGCTACAATGGTCGGCGGACTCGTGAGAGCCTACGTCAACCACCGCAGTTCTTCGGAGCTCGTGCAAGAACGAGGCACCCTCTTCTCATCGGGTCTTATTGGAGGAGATGCGTGCATCGGTATTTTTATCGCCTTGTTGACTATCTTGGGTTACATCCCCGTCGACGCTCCCACATGGCTATCCGACTGGGCCAGCCTAGCGACCTATCTCCTTCTCGCTCTGAGCCTCACCACCTTTACCCTCAAAAAAGGACGTTCTTCCTAATCGAGATCGTGATCGCTCTCGGTCTAGCTGCCGTCCTATTAACAGTCGTTTTCCAATTTCTCCTCTCCAACGCTCGCTTCGAAGTTGGCCTGGAAAAAGCCCAAGCGACTCTCCGCGAACAAGAACGGCTCCGCGAACGGATCGATTCTCTACTCACTTCCATTCAACCGCCTTTGGAAGGCCCCAGTTTCTACACCCTTCAATTCCCCGAAGAAAAACACCTCAGCCTCATCGCTTCTTTTGACGCTGGAATCGATCCTGATCCCGCCTATAGCGGTCGCAATACAGCTCGTCTCTTCATCGACCAAGACAACCAATTCTGCATCACCCAATGGCCTTTAGAAAAAACAAGCCACCGAACAGAAGTACTCCTCCAAGACATCCGCGCCATCGAATGGGAATTTCTAGGCCATAATTACCTCAAAGACCCCCATGCCAAACAAATCGCAGGGACTTGGTGCTGGCTGAAAAGTTGGCCGAAAAATCAAACCGGCCTCCCATCGATTGTCCGATTGCACCTTTGGCAAGGCGTTGACAAAAAAAAACAAAGAGAGCCCAATTTACAAATTGCGTTTATATTAACCAATCAAGAGCCTCTTAAGATTATTAAGGAATCATGAATATCCTGGCCTTTATCCTAGCCATTCTCTTGATCCTCTCTTACAGCACGTTTGCGCAATTCCAAAAGCACCTCAGCTCTCGGCGCTCGCAAACAGCCTACATCGGCCTGCGCAAAGCCGAACGGAGCCTCCTACGACAAAGCGAAGCAAAAACCTTCCGCGACACCCCCGGCACCATCATCAAACCGCTCAAACATAAAGCCGCCACACCAAAAGAAAAAAAAGCTGCCCGCTACCCAGCCATTAATCCGCCCTGTTGTCGCCTGAATCTCTTCCCCCTCCTCATCGATGGCAAAGAAAATCACCCAGCTCGCTATGAACTGGCGGCAAAGCTCCTCCGCACCTTCTACCCGGCAGAATTTAAAAAGAAAGGATTTGAATATCACTTACTCGATTCACTCATCGAATCGGGCAAACTCGCCCTAAAAGAACAAGATACTCTCCCACTCGAAACCATCTCCCTAAACGATCCCGAACTTCAGCCGCTCTACTATCAACTCCTAAAAGGGACCAAACACGCCGATCTCTTTACCGCCAAAGGAGCTCCACCCCTCATCGACTACTTTAAAATCGACCGCGCCGTCGAACCCATCTGCCTCTTTCACGCCCATCCCCATATGCTCACCCCATTCTTCGGCGTCAAACCAACACCAGCTCTCTACCAAAAGCTCCACCAAGAAGTGAAAAGCGGCATCGAGCTCGAAGCCCTCCTCTTTCTCGCCAACAACCCGCAGCTCTCCCTCATCGATCCAGCCATCTGGGAACTTCTCGATCTCAAGCGCCCCTCCCACGGTCGCCCCTCCCAAGAAACTCTGATCGCCGAGGACAAAACAACCGGCATCTCGATCCGAAAAAACATCACGAAAAGCTAACGTCATTGACTTGACGATAGACCTGCTCTGCAGTCGGCCTATCTTTGGGATTATTTTGAACTAAAGAGATAATCAATCGGCTCTCATCCGATTGACTCGCATAACAATCAGACCACAACTCAGACATTTTCCCACCTAGTAATTCGTATGCACATGGAGGTTGTTTCTCATAAAAAAGAAAATAGAGAAAATAGCCCGCTCTAAATAGATCGACTTTAGGAGTCATTTGCTCTTTGAGCTTATCGTCGATTTTAAAATCTTCATCGCTTTTTCTATAATGATCGCCAGCTTCTCGGTAGACAGCTAACCATTCAGGAACCGCGACTTCCCAATACATATCTTCTGTCCAAATCTCGTCCAGATGGCACGCCATCTCAAAATCGATCACCTTTAACGATCCACTCTCATCAAAAACCAGATTCCTCGTATGTAAGTCGCGATGAATGACCCCCGCATCACCCAGCTCTTTTATAATTCCCAAAAGTTGTCGAGCGACATCCCATTTTTTTGCCCGTTCCATCGAGATTTGATCTTCAACTGTACCTCTCCTTGCCCACTCTTCAACGAGGTAACATTTCTTGTCTGTCTCCAGATAAAACGCCATTTGGATCACGCCCTTTACACCAGTTAAACGAGTCAATTGATCCCGTTCATTTCGGATTCGCTGGGTCACATCAGCCTCTTCTTTTGAACAAGAAACTAGCGCAAAACGCTTCCCATCGTCTAAATCAATGGCAAACTTCACCTTTCGATGAATCCCTTGTCCAATCTTCACATCTCGTTTGTCTTTCAAATTTGTGATTGCAAATTGCCGTTTTTTTCCATCTACACCCTTGCCCACCAAAACCGATCGGAAAAGATCTTCCGTTTTGCGGCTAATTTTGGTTCCCTTTTCCCAATCGTTTACACGATGGGCTGCTGAAATCATTTTCTCAATCTCCGCTTCGGAAACAATTCCGACAACGCAATTCACAAAAGAATGCTTAATTGGCGCAATACTCATTGAATATCTCTAATGCTCGTTCTGCAGAGATTCTCTTCTTTGGATCTTTTTGCAAAAGTCCATAAATCAGCCCATTGATCAGAGGACCTTCAGCAGAACATTTTTCCCAAACCGCATTCCAATCGGCTTCCGTAATCACTTCTCTTTTATCACCTAAGTATCCGTCCATCCAGATCGAACCTTCTCCGTAATATAGTCGATAAAGAGAGCAGCCGAGCATAAACAGATCGGTCTCTTGTGTAAGAATAGGTGCATCTCTTTCATTCTTTCCTAAATTGGCTTCAACAATTTCAGGAGCAAGATAAGAATATTCAAACCATTCACGCGTTCCAGGTTTCACCCGACAAAGCGTGACAATAGGCACCGGTCTCTCTTTTGGTTTCTTCAGAGGAGTGTCCGGGCCTGCTATCAGCTGTTGAAAATCGATTACCGTACTCGTTAATTCCATTTCTTTTGATTCTTCTAACTCTTCTTGATAAGTCAGAACAATGCATCGAGGATGAATCTCTCCTAAATGCTTTCCTTCCTCATGGATAGCTCGGGCACTTTCTATAATTTTTTTTGCGACAAAATTTTTAAAAGAATCTTTCAAGCGATCGCGACGCAATACATCTTGTAACGTGCGCTTTCCAACTTCAGAAGTTTTTAAAAGCTGAGATTGTCTCTCGTGCTTTTCCTGCACAAAAAGATCCAAATCATAAGAACGCGAAACAGCAGAGATCGCCATTGCTAGCCCTTTTTGAGAGGAAGGGAGATCGTAAAGGTACTTCCCTTACCCAGTTCAGAAGAAACAGACACATATCCTCTTAGTTTGTCGACAATCGTCTTTACAATCGAAAGCCCAAGCCCCGCCCCTCCAGATTTGCGCGAGCGCGCTTTATCCACTGTATAGAAGCGATCGAAAATATGTGGGATATCAGCCTCGGGAATTCCGATCCCTCGATCACGGATATTGAGATGAACATCTTCGCCGACTCGCTCAATCGAAATATCGATCTGAGCCGGAGCAGGGGAATAGCGAATCGCATTTTCCAAGAGATTCATGATTGCTAAATCGAGTAAATCCCCATCCGCTACAATAATCGCTCGATTGAGTTCCGTATGGAACGTCACAACAGCATTGCGATGAGCTGTCAAAAGGAGATGCTTACAATTTTCGGTCAAAAGAACCAAATCGGTAGGACGAAATTTATCATCCGATAAATTCTCTATGTCAGACAAAGTCAGTAAACTCTTCACCAACTTATCGAGCCGTCCACAGGTACGAACAATTTTTTCGGTGATGTCCTTTAACAGCTCTTTCGAAATATCGGGCAAATCAGACAACGTCTCTGCAAAGCCTCGAATAATCGTGATGGGAGTCCTCAGCTCGTGCGATGCATTCGCAATAAAGTCTTTGCCCATCTCTAAAACTTTGTAATCAGATGTTTTGTCCTGCAACACCAAAATCGCCCCATTTTGCTGCGCAAGAGGAGCGGCGATTAAATCCAAATAGACTCTCTTCCCTTCACCGCGTGACCAAGTCTGGATAATCGCTTCAGATGTTTGTAAAACCTGTAAAACTAGCTCATGGCTCTTCTTGGCCAAATCAGGCTCTTCTGATTTAAGCTGATCCAACGGCTGTCCCATGATTGCCGCGTGGGGAACCCCGATCATACGACAACCCACCTCGTTCGCAAATGTGATGCGCCCTCGTGTATCGAGCGCGATCACTCCCTCGGCAAGCGACTCTAAGATCCCTTCCGTCTCTCGGCTCTTTTGCACCAACTGTTCAATCTGCTTTTGTATTTTCCCAGACAGCGAATTCAACGTGAACGCCAGCTTACTAAATTCATCGCCGGGAATTGCCTGAGTCAACACAATGCGCGGCAAAAACTCTTCATGTCCCTCTTGATAAGGCAAAATCGCATCGATGATTTGCTGAATCGGGCGACTGAGCCGGTGAATGATCGCCCAAGTCATGACGCTATAGAGCATCAAAATAAACGCCCCCAAGAGCAAAAACCCCTTCTCAAAATCGCGCGTTAACTCCCGAATTTCATTCAGTGGAAATCCGGTCCTTAAAACATACAACTGGCCATTGGCTGTAAAAGAAATCGCGACATAAGCAAAGCTCTCTTGAAACAACTCAGAATGACTTTCATGATAGGCGAGCCCATCTTGAATCGCCTCGTGAATTTCGGGATGGATCTCCGCTTCTTCATCTCGAAGAGTCCCTCTTGTATGACGAGGTGCATGCGAATCATATAAGATTTTCGAATCAGCATTAAACAGCGTCACTCGCTGGAAAAAAAAGAGCTCATCCGATTCCATCAAATCGATCATCTCAGGCAAATCGGGCGCTTTTTTCAAATGCAAAATGAGCTGTTCCGCGCGACTCTCGAGCGAGCGCCGCATGATGTTCTTAACAGTCCGCTCAACGAATGGAAACAAAAAAGCAATGAAGACAATCAGGAGAATGAAGTCTGAAATGAGAATTTTTCGGCGAAAACTAATCATATTTTCTTAACAATAAACGGTTCGCCTTAACCGTGAAAGAGTTTTTCAACACCTCTCTCAATAACCTGCACCATATCCTCCCAGCGCACTCCACCCAATCCCGGTCGATACAATCCCGGTTCAACCGTAAAAACCATTCCTACCTTCAATTCGAGATCTTGATCGCCAGAACCCGCCTTAAAACTCGGAAATTCATGGGTCTCTAAACCGATTCCATGTCCAAGTCCATGCGAGAACAACTCTTCCACACCCTCACTTCGAAACACCTCGCGCGCCGCCCGATCCACATCGCCCAGTTTCGCTCCCGGCCGAATCTGATCGATCGCCGCCTGCTGCGCTCGCTTGGTTAACTGCAGCATCCTTTCAATCTCAGGATTGGCCCTCCCAAAGAAATGGACCCGCGTTAAATCTCCTCGATAGCTATCGACAACTGCCCCGATATCCATCAAGACAACTTGATCTTTCTCTAATCTCGTCTTGCCTGCTCTGTGATGTGGATAGGCGCTATTTTCCCCGAATGCGATGATCGGCTCAAAGGAGAGTCCCGAAGCGCCATGTTTTCGAACAAACATCTCAAATTCTAAAGCCAATTCTTCTTCGGCGATTCCCTCCGTAAGCATACCAGCAATGTGTCGGTAGCCTCTCCAAGTCAAATCAGCCGCACGCTTCAAAGCAGCAATTTCCTCCCCATCTTTAACGCCGCGATGAAGCTTTAATAAGCCACTCATCGGAGAAAATTCGATCCCTTCCGCCATCTTCTTCAAATTCTCAAAGCGATCATAACTCGTCGCCGCGCTATCGAAATCGACACGTCTGATCTCGTTATCGCGCAAAAAACGAGCCGGAGACTCTGAATCCAACAATCGCACCGTACACGGAGCCTCTTTCGTCGCCTTTGAGAAATAACGACCATCCACATACAACACCGCCTCATTTGCCGTTACAGCAAGCAACCCTTTCGACATCTGCAAGCCCGTTAAATAGAACAAATCGACAGGCGATTCAATCAGCGCAGCTTCTGATCTCAAATGTTTTTGCAGTATAGCTATCCGAGAATTCATACGAAAAACTCCGCGAGTTGATCTTCAGTAAGAGATACCACGATTTTCCTGCCGAGCGGATCATATTTTTGATCCACGCAAGATTGTAACCTACGCCAGATAGCAGAAGCTTCCTCCAACGAAAACTTCCGACTCGATGCGCGGCAAATACGCGTAAGGGACGCCGCCAAGCGCCGTTCAGTTTTATTGGCCCCATATTGCTGGATAAACGATTCCAGATAGGCTGTCTCCAAACCAACGGGCACTGCATCGATTGCCAGCCTCTTTTTCCCCATTGCCCGCGCTTCAATTCCAATCCCACTCAATAATTCAACCAGCCTTTCCGCCTCTTCACCAGGACCTAGTTGCATTTCATGAGGCCATAAAAGTGGCTGCATCAAAGGTTTTGGCTTCTCCATCTCCTCAAACAAAATCCGCGCTTCAGCGCCACGTAAATCGACCAACTTCCACGGCCGATCTTCGAGCAGCAAAAAATCCCCTAACAGCGCGATCGGCTTCGCCTTCTCGACAATCGGCAAAACGACCTCCTGCGAAATCACCGGGGCATCATCAATGACAAACGGCATAACGGTGGCTGGAGTAAATTCCCACGGCATTGGCGCAATCTTCGGCTCTTCCTTCGCAAACACCGCCTCCACTGCTGCACGAACAACCTGATATAATTTCCCTTCCTCTCGAAAGCGCACTTCCTTCTTTTGCGGATGAACGTTTACATCCACTTCTTCAGGCGCGACATCGATAAAGAGCAAAAAGACGGGAAATAGAGCCTCACCAATTCTCGTCCCAAACGCCTCTTTCACTGCGCGAGAAACCAAATGCGAAGTAATCGGCCGTTGATTGACAAAGAGAGTCTGTCCGCTCCGATTCAATTTCGCCTCTTGCGGCTGCCCTACCAATCCTCGAACACCCGGCCCCTTTACCTCGTGCGCAAAAGGGCCTAATACCTCTTCGGCCCGTCTTTTCCAATCGGTGGCCTTGCAAGAAAAAACAAGCTTCCCATTTGACAACAGGCTAAATCCCACATCCGGATGCGCGAGCGAAATCGTCTGCACCGTTCGCAGTACTGCCGCCGCGCAGGCAGAAGGGGATTTTTGAAACTTCAATCGCGCCGGAGTATTCGAAAATAAAGATCGGATCTCAATCGTCGTTCCACGATTTCTCGCGCACGGTTCCACAATCGAGCCACACAATCGCGTCGTCTCTTTGCCATTCGACGTTCTCAATTCAAGCTGCGAAACAGAAGCGATTGCCGCCAATGCCTCACCCCGAAATCCCATCGTCATCAATTTCTGCAAATCGTCCGCAGAGCGAATTTTCGAAGTCGCATGGCGCTTCAAACAGATCAAAGCATCATTTCGGCTCATTCCACAGCCGTCATCTTCAATCTGAATCCTCTGCAATCCACCCGCCTCAATCTCTACATTGATTTGACGCGCGCCCGCATCGAGAGAGTTTTCAAGCATCTCCTTCACAGCGGAAGCGGGATGCTCAAGCACCTCTCCTGCGGCAATTTGATCGACCACTAAATCAGGTAAAACAAAAATTGTATCCATTGCATCTACTATAGCAAAATCACCGGTTGGAGTATACTCCAACACATGCGCATACTTTTTTTTCTCATCTTCTTCATCGCCTCGCTCCACGCCACTTACATTGGCAATCCCGCCGGTCCTGCGATTATGAACACCGGGTTTTTCAGCCTGCGCAATCCGCTGATTAAAGGCACCACCGGCTACTACGGCGACTATATTTCCGACATGCGCTTTGTCCCGACGAAAGGTACTTCCGAATTTGAAGCGGCTAACTCGTTCCGCCAATTCGGTCTCCATTCACAAATGGCCACCGCTTCTGTCATTTTCATGGAACGGATCGAGTTTTTCGGATCTGCTGGCGGCTCCAAAGAACATGCAAAATTTTCTGAAAAACCAACCATAAACGAAATTTCTGAAGAGCTCCTCGATTTTCACAGCACCTACACATTTTCCTGGGCGGCCGGAACCCGTATCGTTCTTCTACAGTGGTGGAGAGCCTACCTCAGTACCGATTTCACCTATTTTCAGGTTCCCTCATCCAGCCAATCGTATTTTAAATTTCTCAACCGCCTCAATCTGCCTCTAGAGACCGAAAAGCAAACCTTCTCCATCGACGAATGGCAAATTTGCCTCGCTCTCTCTGCTCGATTTTTCTTCATAACTCCTTACGGAGGAGGTACTTACATGCATTCCAAGCTCAATATCCACTCTGGCCCTGGCATCCCGCCCCTTTATTACACCAATAAAGAGCCCTGGGGCTATTTCTATGGCTTCACCATCTCTCTCACCGGCCGCTTCCACCTCAACTTCGAGCGGCGAATGCGCGATGAATTTGCCTATTCATTTGCCACGATCGCTGTCTTTTAATTACAGTGGTGTTTATGGATGAGCACCCACAGGCACGTAAAATCGTCGAAACACTGACAAAAGCAGGCTTTGTCGCCTATTATGCAGGCGGCTGGGTTCGCGACTTCCTTCTCAATCACCCATCTGACGATATCGATATCGCCACCAACGCGCCACCCGAAACCATCCAAGCCCTCTTTCCTAAAACAGTCCCAATCGGCCTCGCCTTTGGCATCATCCTCGTCCTCATCGACGGACACCAATATGAAGTAGCGACCTTTCGGCAAGACCTCGACTACAAAGATGGACGGCGCCCCTCGCGCATCGAATATACAACAGCCGAAGAAGATGCAAAACGGCGCGACTTCACCATCAATGGAATGTTTTACGATCCGCTAAAAAAAGAAATTCTCGATTTTGTGAATGGGCAAATCGATCTCGATAAAAAACTCATTCGAGCGATCGGCAATCCCCACGAGCGAATTAAAGAAGATCGCCTCCGGATGATCCGCGCTGTCCGCCTCGGCTGCCGCTTCAACTTCGCCATCGATCCCGCTACAGAACAAGCGATCCGCGCCCACGCTTCAGAACTTTTCCCTGCCGTCGCTATTGAGCGGATCGTTCAAGAGTTTGAAAAAGGGCTCGCCTTCGGCAAACTGAGACCCATGCTCATTCAGCTACACGACTTCGGCCTTCTCGCCTCGATTTTCCCCTCTCTTAAAAACACCCCTCTCGCTGAAATCGAACGCCGCCTCGAACCGCTCAAACATTTTCCCAAAGACGCGCCCCTCATCGCCTCTCTACTGGAACTCTTTCCCCAAGATCCACTCGATCTTCCTAAAAAACTCAAACTCTCCTCGCACGACCAGCAATTCGCAACCTTCCTCCACCTGGCAAAAAATCAAGATCGCTCCCTCTATGAATGGGCCCATTTTTACGCCAATCCCTTCTCTTCTCTCATCCTCCAAATCCTCGCAGCCCATCTCGACGAACACCAGCGAGCCTCCTTCCTTAAAACCCACAAAGAGAGAAAAGCTCTCCTTCATCCCTCCATTCTCCGCATTCAGAACCACGATCCACTCGTTAAGTCAGACGATCTTCTCGCTCTCGGCGTCAAACCGAGCAAGCAAATGGGGATTCTCCTCCGTGAAGCCGAACAAATTTCGATCAACGAGCAGCTCCAGGACAAACACGCAGTCCTTCACAAGCTGAAACAACATTCAGCTTGGCCCGCATGACCCCGCATAAAGCCCAAAAGCTTCCTCTCAAACAACTCAAATGGGAAAAAATCATTCCCTTTTTAGGTCCCGCCCACCGAGCTTTAGGCCACCTCGATGAAGCGAGCCGCGATCTTCCCTTCGCTCTCTTCGAAACCTCTGTCTGGGAAGAAGCTGTTTACTCTGCTTTTGTGAAAGGAAGCGCCAAAGATGTTCTATTAAAAAAAACTCCATCTGAAAAAATCGATCTGATCAAAAAAGCGCTCGACAAAGTCATCCACTCCTCTTCTCCACTCAATACCCGCCTTCTTTGCCAAATACATGCCATTACCAAACAAAATGGGCCAAGCCGCAAAGATATCGGTCGCATCCGGACCCGTCAAAATTGGATTGGTACAGAAGGATGTCCCATTGAAGAGGCCTATTTTCTCCCGCCTCCGCCCAAGCAAATGAAGCCTCTTCTCAACAATCTACAAACCTACATCCGCAGCAAAGAAAGCGATCCTCTCGTCCAATGCGCTCTCTATTTTGCCCAGCTTCTGATCATCCACCCTTTTATGGATGGAAATGGCCGCGTAGCCCGCATCCTCATTCCCTATTTCATCCGCAAGAAAAAGCTGCTGCACCATCCCATTCTCTTTCTCAGCCGCTATTTTGAAGAAAACCGACTTGCCTACTTTCAAAAGCTCTTTCATCTATCTGATAAAAAGGATTGGGAAGACTGGATCATCTATTTTTTAAATGGTGTGACGCAATCGGCTTTAGCGATGAAAAATCGAGCAGACAGTTTAAGAAACCTCTATGAAAAATATCCCGATCCTTCACTCTTTAAAAAACCGGTTCTAGGGAAACCAAAGACAGGGATGATAAAGGGAGAAGAGGGACTCTACTATTTCAAGTCCCTCTTGGATCTAATCGACTAATTACTCAGCTTGCTGGATTTCGCCGCCTGTTCCGCTCATTTTCATTTTATGAGCTGAAGTTTTGCGTTTGCGGCTTGTCTTTCTTTTTTTAACAGCTGCTTTCACTTTTCTTTTTACTTTGCGAACAGCTTTTTTTACTTTCGCGACTTTTTTCTTAACCGCTTTTTTTACTGTCGCTTTTTTTCTTTTTCGTGCTGCCATACATTCTCCTGTGGTGGTTCAATAAAAAAGGCCCGAGAAAAAATCCCGAGCCTAAAATCTTTTGGATTTAGAGCGATTTAATTTTTTTAACGATCTTTTTTTCCATCTTGACGATCGCGTCTTTGAAGCTCACAGCTTTTTTCTTAATTTTTTTGGCTGTCGAGGTTTTTCTCGTCTTTCTGACTTTGTGAGTTTTTCTTTTCTTTGTTGTTCTTTTTTTTGCGGTTGTTTTTCTCTTTCTGCGAACTGCCATAATTATCTCCTAGGTACAGCTAATTCAACGCTTGCACCAAATGAGATTATTTTCGCAACAAAATTGGATAAAATATTTTAAAAACCCTATTCAGAAGCAACAGGGGACGAAGTTCTTTGCCGAACATTTCGCTCATTTGGCTTAAGATCCCTTGCTCGACGACCCAAAACAGGGCTAGGGGAGGAAGCTAAAGGCTCATGACTCCTCAACCGAGACAATCGAAAAGCGCTTGAACGTTTTGAATGATCAGTACAATCGAATACGATGATAGGAAACTCTAGCAAAGACTTGTTATTGTCTTGTTTGGCAAAATCCAGACAGATAAATTTTTTCCCCACTTGCCGATTTCCCATCCAGTCTTGAAAAACAATTTGGCATTTATGCAAAGCTCTTAAGGCCAACTGATTGAATTTGCCGCTTGCGACAGTTGCGTTTGGTTTACATTTGATCTTAACATATTTGCTATAGGCATCTTCAATAGGCTCGGGAGATAAAACTGTAAAAGCAAAGTCTCCCTTACAAAAAGAAGGGTGATAAGTAAAATCACGGGAAAAGGGCAAAGTCATAATCGGCGGAGATTTTACTCTAAAATAGAGTTGCGATCTACCTTTTCAAGCCAAAGGAGAGCCAAATCGTCTTGCTGAGGAGCTTCTTGGCTAAATTTCCGAATTGCATCGAGGAGTTGATTCACCGACGCACTGGGAGAACCGGTTTTCACCTTTAAAAATGACTCTTTTAACCGCTCCATTCCATACAGTCTCTGATCGGCGTCATGCGCTTCGGTCACTCCATCGGTATAGAGAAGAATCACATCCCCCGGTTCCAGAAGAACAGAGCCTGTTTTAATCGGCCGGAAAGTCTCCAACCCAAAAGCCGGATGGCCTGTGCTTAACTCAACCAGCTCGTGCCCTCTTTTTAAAAGAGCTGGCGGATGGCCAAAACTCGCGTAAGCTAACTGCCGTCCATCATAGATGCCGAGCCAAAGGGTCGCAAAATATCCGCTCTCCTTGACATCGAGCAAAAACAACTCGTTTGCCTGACGTGCCAACTGACTCAAATCATGAGTCGCTTCTGCCAAAGAGCGAAGCGAACTCCTCAATCCCAAAGAAAAAAGGCAGGCCGAAATCCCTTTTCCCGAAACATCTCCCATCGCAATCAAAACCTTTCCCGATGAGAGGGGATGCACATCATAAAAATCGCCGCTCACCTCTTTTGCGGGAAGATAGCCCGGCGCCATCTTCAAACCGTGAGTAGAAGCGAGCTGCGTCGGCAAAAGACTCGCCTGAATTTCCTGTCCGATCTTTAACTCATAAGCTAACTTTTCTCGCTCGATTTTCTCATGCTGCGCTTCTTTTTGATGGGCGAGAACTTGATCGAGTGTCGTATTGAACTCCTTCCCAATCCCATTGATCTCAAAACCCCAAGCCATCGGCGTATAACGACTATGCACCGCCCCAGCTCCCACTCGCTCCATCGTCAAACGCAAGCTCACGAGCGGTCGGTTCAATTTCCGGATCAACCAATAGAGAATTGCCCCTCCGAAAATAAACACAATCGCAAGAAACGAACCGATGCGAAATAGCAACCGCGACCATTGCAAATCACCAATCCGCTCGGCCGAAGTACCCGCCGTCAAAACAAGTCCCGGTACAATCGGAAACGATTCGGTCCACTGATCATTTCCCGCTAACCCATTGCCCAAACTTAAATCGATGGGGAAGGGGCTCTGCTGCAAAACAAGCAAATCTTTCAGCGGGTGAGCGATAACATGTCCTGTGCCAGGCCCCGTCTTTTTCCCCACTAAAAGAGCCTTTTGCTTCTCGCTGACCAGGACAAAATGGTCGCCCATTTCTTTTGAAAACAGGAGCTTTTGGATCTGAAAGGCTTTGATCAGAGCCGGCGTTTCGGCATCCAAAATTTTCCAATCATAGACGATTCGCTGTCCGATTTGCTCCGCCAGCGTCGCCCCCATCCCACGCATCGCAGAGCGAATGTCACCCTCTTCGAGTTCAATCTCACGGTCATAGAGTAAAAAAGTGTGGATCAAAAGAGGTAAAACAAGCACGCTCAGGCAAACGAGTAAGACCCGTCTGACCAGGCTTCCTGAGAGGGTGATCTTTTTTTCTAATTTAGGCATACTAGTTGCATGGTAGCAAAGATCGAGAGTTTACAACATCCTAAAGTCAAAGAATTAGTTCAACTGCGAACCGATAAAGAGACGCGCCAGCAGACCCAATCGGTCCTCCTGATCGGAGAAAAAATGGTCCGTGAACTCGCTCAAAAAATCCCTCTTCGCTCTCTTTGGACCACCCAGCCTGCACCCGACATCAAAGCCCAAGAGCGCTATCTCGTATCCGATGCCATTCTCCAAAAAATAGCCGGACTACCGACTACAGACGGATTTGCCGCCGTCGCCCCTCTCCCCCCGGAGCGCGATATTACCCAGGCAAAACGACTTCTCATCCTCGACCGTCTCGCCGATCCCGGCAACTTAGGGACTCTTCTTCGGACCGCCCTCGCCCTCAATTGGGATGGCGTCGTTTTCACACCCGATACCGTCGACCCATTCAATGACAAAGCTCTCCGCGCATCGAAGGGAGCTCTCTTTTTTCTCCCCTACAGACACCTCGATCCGAAAGAGCTCGCCTCACAAAAACGCCGCTTCTATGTCGCTGATCTCGATGGAACCGCTCTGCATCAAGCCACATGCCAAACACCACTTGCTCTCATTTTGAGCAATGAAGGTTCAGGACCTGCTCCCTGGGCCGAAAAATGCGCGCAGAAAATTGCGATCCCCATGCACAATGGCGTTGAATCCCTAAACGTGGCCGCCTCAGGCGCCATCTTAATCTATGCAATGAGCCTTCCATGACCCGCGATCGGTTTGAGTTTGAAGAAGATTTCCATTCGAAAGACCGGAAAAAATTCCGCAAAGAGAGAAAGCACCTTCAAGAAACCGATCGATCCAAATTCAAAAAAACAGATCAGACCGAAAAAGAAAAGATCATCGATCATACTCTTCCTCGGGGCCGCGTCGTCGCCATCACAGGCGAGGGGACCTGGATCGATAGCGACGGCAAGCGCTACCTTTGCACTCTGAAAGGACTTCTAAAAAAAGAGAAAATGCACGCAAAAAATCTGGTCACAGTCGGCGATTTTGTCCGCTTTGAACCATCGAGCGAAAAAGAGGGGATCATCAGTCAAATCGAAGACCGCTTTTCCATGCTCGCCCGCACCGACATCAGCGGCAAAAAAGAGCAACTGATTGCCGCTAACATCGACCAAGTCTTCATCATCATCTCTGTCGTTGAACCGGAATTGAGACCGGCCCTCGTCGATCGCTACCTCATCGCAGCCACCAAAGGAAATATCCATCCCATCATCATCATCAACAAAGTCGATCTACTCTCTTCAAACCAAACAGAACACGAACGCTACAATGAATTTCTCGCCTCCTATGAACCGCTCGGATTTCCCATTGTTACAGCGAGCACAAAAACCGGAGCAGGAATTGAATCGATTCGCTCATTGATGAAAGATAAAGTCTCCGTCGTGGCAGGCCAATCGGGTGTTGGGAAATCGTCTCTACTCAATGCCGCATTTGAACTCGAACTCCGAACAGGCGATCTCGCCTCCAAAACATTCAAAGGGACTCATACCACCACCACAGCAGAACTCCTCCCACTGCCGGGCGGCGGTTATTGCGTAGATACCCCCGGCGTCCGAAGTTTCGGCGTTTGGCAACTCGAACGCAGCGAAGTATCGAATCACTTTCATGACATTGCCGCTTTTGCCGAAAAATGCCGTTTCTCTGACTGCACCCACATCTCTGAGCCCCATTGCGCTGTTCTCTCAGCGCTCAAACAAGGCGATCTACCTCTGCTTCGCTATGAGTCCTACGCCACACTCCTAGACGAATCTCTTGGCGGCGCAGATAATCGAACCAAACGATTGATGGAACAACAAGATGAGTAAAATAGCCCAGTGTAAAGCTTTAGAAATTCTCGATTCTCGCGGTAATCCCACTCTAGAAGTCACTGTGATAACAGATACAGGCTACACGGGTAAAGCAGCCGTCCCCTCTGGCGCTTCCACAGGGGAACATGAAGCGGTAGAGCTCCGGGATAACGACCCACACCGCTTTGGCGGCAAAGGCGTTCTCAAGGCAGTTTCTCATGTCAATCAGGAGATCAACAAAGCCCTTCATAATCATTCCCCCTTTGAACAAGAAAAAATCGACCACCTCCTCATCAAACTAGACGGAACACAAAATAAAAAACATCTCGGAGCAAACGCCATTCTCGGTGTTTCACTCGCCGTTGCGAAAGCTGCAGCAGCCTGTAAGAACCAACCTCTTTACCGCTATCTCGGCGGCGAACAAGCGCGCGTTCTACCTTGTCCCATGATGAATATTCTCAATGGAGGCGTACACGCAGATAATGGCCTCGATTTTCAAGAATTCATGATTCGTCCTATCGGCGCTAAAACATTCCATGAAGCTCTCCGCTGGGGAGCTGAAGTATTCCATACTCTTAAATCGATTCTAAAAAAGAACCATCTAGCCACTTCGGTCGGCGATGAAGGTGGTTTTGCTCCCGCCATCGCATCCAATGAAGAAGCCCTCGCCCTCATCATTCAGGCCATCGAAAAAGCGGGCTATAAGCCAGGTCAACAAATCACCATTGCCCTCGATCCTGCTGCCTCCGAATTTTTTAAAAACGGCCACTATGGAAAGCGAACGCCTCGTCAACAAGTAGACTACCTAGAAAAACTCACCTCCCACTATCCCATCGATTCGATTGAAGATGGTCTCGATCAAAACGATTGGGACACATGGCGCACACTCACTACCGAACTCGGCAAAAAAATTCAGCTCGTCGGCGACGATCTCTTTGTCACGAACACCCATTTCCTCAAACGGGGCATCGATCATTCTGTTGCCAATGCCATTCTCATCAAACCCAATCAAATCGGCACCCTGACCGAAACGCTCGCGGCCATGACACTCGCCAAAAAACATCAATACAAAACCATCCTCTCGCATCGCAGTGGAGAAACCGAAGATACGACCATTGCGGATCTCGCTGTAGCGACAAACTGCGGCCAAATTAAAACCGGCTCCCTTTGCCGCTCGGATCGGATCGCCAAATACAATCGTCTTCTTGAAATCGAAGCTGAACTTGGCCCCCGAGCTCTCTTCGCCCCACAAAATTCTTGAAATAATGCCTTAATCGCTGTAACAAAAAATTACAGCGAAATAAGGAGCTCTCGATGGATATCTGGCTTTTAGGTGCATTTTGGTTTTTATTGGCGCTTGTAGCCGATTTCCTCTCCATTCGACTCAAAATAGCCGTGGCCCTTTCAGAAATTCTCATCGGCCTTCTCGTCGCATTTCTCATTGGGCTTTGGCTTCCACAATACGCTAACTTTGGCTCTAACATCCCTTGGATTGAATTTCTCGCAGGCGTCGGCGCCGTCCTCCTCACTTTCTTGGCGGGAGCCGAACTTGACCCAGAAGCGATCAGAGGTCGCGTAAAAGAAGTTCTTTTCATTGGACTTGTTGGATTTTTTGCTCCATTTCTCGGCTGTACAGCTATCGCCTATTATCTCCTCGGCTGGAGTCTGATGGCAAGCTGGCTTACAGGCGTGGCCCTTTCAACTACTTCTGTAGCCGTCGTCTACGCTGTAATGCTGGAACTTGGATTTAATAAAACACGCTTTGGCAAAGCCGTGCTTGCAGCCTGCTTTGTGAACGATCTGGCTACAGTCTTAGCTCTTGGCTTCATCTTTTCGCCCTTTACGTGGAAATCAATCGTTTTTATCGTTGCGGCAACCATTGTCCTAGTCATCTTGCCAAAACTCACCAAATTTACCTTTAAACGTTGGGGACACCGCCACTCAGAACAAGAAGCTAAATACCTATTCTTTTTCCTCTTTGGACTCGGCTATCTCGCATTCTGGTCTGGCAGTGAACCTGTTCTCCCTGCCTATTTAATGGGTATGGTGGTCGCCTCGATCTTGGAAAAAGACCATGTTCTCGTGAAAAGACTCCGGGCTATTTCCTTCGGTCTTCTTACCCCGTTTTATTTCTTGCGAGCCGGCGCCTTTGTTTCAATTCCAGCGATTGCCAAAGCGCCTCTGCTTTTCGTCGCCCTCTTTTTAGCTAAAATGGTTACAAAAGCCCTCGGCGTCTATCCCGCGGCAAAACTCTCAAAATATCCGCAAAAAGATGCCATTTACACAACTCTACTCATGTCGACAGGCCTCACCTTCGGGACCATCTCCTCTCTTTATGGCCTATCTCATCACATCATCAATCAAAGCCAATACTCAATCATCGTTGCCACCGTCATAGCAAGCGCCATCATTCCCACCCTGATTGCGAATGCCTTTTTCTTACCCAAAAACCATCTCGAGCCTCACGGAAAAGAATTACCCGATCTCCCGTTGAAATAATCGGGAGTTGCAATAAAACTAAAGAGCCCCTTATGTGGAGAGAACAGGGGTGGATTATGCGACATGTTGTAGCTTTATTTGGCGAAGCGGAGAAAGGTCAATTTAAAATCGCGCATCATCTTAGAGATCTACCGCAGATGATCGATCTGCTCGGGAATCCACCGCCAGAGAGCGAAGGACTCTATTTCGCGATTCAAGCTCTTCTCTTCCAACGAGAAATCATTTACTTCCGAGTTGAAGAAGAGGGGTACAGCCCCATTGATTATTTCAATGGAATCCAATTTTTAGAAGATCGGGAAAAAGTGAATCAACTCCATGCGATCTGTCTACCCGGAGTGGGGGATGGAAAAATCTTAGATGCGACAGAAAAACTCTGCCACATCCACAAAAGCCTTCTAATCACAACGCAGAAAGATCTCTACGATTACCTGACTAATTCTTAGAGATAGAAAATATCAGCGTCTCTGCGCTGATATTTTTCTCGTTTATCCTCTGTATCGAACCTAACGGAAAAACTCGGCCAATCCCTCTTCGGTCGGCTTCATAGCGCGGGCACCTACCGTCCAATTTGCAGGGCACACTTCGCCATGGGCTTCATGGAAAACCAGCGCATCGATCAAGCGGAGCACTTCATCGACAGAGCGGCCGAGCGGTAAATCATTGACCAGCTGATGTCTTACAATTCCTTCACGATCGATCAAAAATAAACCCCGATAGGCAATTCCATCATCTTCTTTCAACACTTCATAATCGCGTGCAATCGTCTTATGAATGTCGGATACAATCGGATAAGTCACACCCTGAATGCCACCTGCGACTTTCGGCGTTTTCAACCAAGCGGCGTGAGAAAACCAGCTATCGATCGAGCAGCCAATGACCTGTGCATTTCTCTTCTCAAATTCTTTGAGTTTCTCTTGAAACGCATGCAATTCAGTCGGGCAGACAAACGTGAAATCCAACGGATAGAAGAAAAAGACAACGTATTTACCCAAATAATCTGAAAGAGAAAAGTCGTCGTAGATTTTATCTTTGATGACTGCTTTCGCTTTAAAATCAGGAGCTTTTTGTCCAACTAATGTCATAGGTTAATCCTTAAAAATTTGTTCCGCTCGATCTAGCCACGATTCTTCTTCCAGCGTTGTATCTCCGCCATGGCCAGGGATTACTTCTGTCGCCTCAGGCAATAAAGCTAATTTCTTCAGAGATACCCACATTTTCTCCGGTTCAGATGTCGGCAGTTGTAGGCTTCCAATTGTCCCTTGAAATAACGTATCGCCAGAAAACAATACGTTTTCCGCAGCAATATAAAAACAAACGCTGCCAGGAGAATGCCCCGGCGTGTGAATTACGTCTATCTGTAAATTTCCCACCTGAATTGATTGCCCCTCTTCCAAGAAACCATCTGGCTTTACACCTTGGATCGGAAACACCATGGGGATGCCATCACTTCCTGGATGCTCCAAATTACCCACATCTAGCGAATGCACAAAAACAGGAACCCCCGTCTTTTCTTGCAGCGAATAAATATCGGCGATATGGTCCCAATGGCTATGGGTGAGCAAAATCATCTCTAACTGAAGCCCTTTTTCCGCGACGACCGTTAAAATATCGTCGGTCGACCCGTATGCAGGATCGATCACAGCAGCTTTTTTCGTGCTAGAGCAGCCAAAAAGTATGGCGTTTGTTTCTAATGGTCCCGAAGGAAATTTCTGAATGATCATAAGATATAAGATTTGCACTGGAGAGGACTTGAACCTCTGACCCCCTGGTTCGTAGCCAGGTACTCTATCCAACTGAGCTACCAGTGCATATTAGGTCTCTATCATCTCCTAAAAGAACCCTTAAAATCAAGTCCCTCTTGGAAACTCAGCCTAAAATAAACATTTACCTACTTTCGAATGAGATTTGAAACCCACTCAGCCAACAAACTTTTTTTAAACTTCAACCGATCCAATAAATCTTTTTGCGTCAGGCGAATGACATGAGGATCCTTTGTCTGCTCTTTCGGAATAAAACTGATCTCAAAGGAAGGATTCACAGTCTTATACTTATACCCATGGACAAAATCAGTTCCTCTAAACGGAGCAGAAAATTCCTTCTCAACAAGTTCTACCCAATTTCGATCATTTTTATGGCTCCAAGATTGGACCTTTTTCATCATCTCATCTTTCGTCCGGACCCAACTAAAGTGATGAAACATCGGCTGACCATCGGACGCGCACACATTTCTCCTCTTCGGGCCAGGAAGCAAGTCGTAAATGGCATCCCGCTCTTCTTGTCTTAAAATGAGATCGGGACTCAAAGCCTTTACCTGCGCTAAAACAATGGTATCTTCCCACTTTTCCGCCTGATAAATCGGCTCTCGGAAATACCAATAATTGGCCAATTTTAACACCGTGTGAAGCTGATAATCGCTCGCTTCCAACCACTCGCTAAAACGGGCTCCATCGGCCACCTCATCGGCATCTAAAAATAATACCGACTCAATGCCCTCGCCAACATAATGGGAACCAATCAACCGTGAGCAGCTATGCCAGAAATGAGCCGGCGAAACTTCTTTAAAAATTCTCCGTGGAATTTCAGCTGGAATAAAAGGATATTCTACGAATAAGCATTGTGGATAAGCCCGATAAACCTGTTCCAACAACTCCCGATTTTCAGGCGTCCCATCAAAAAAATGGTCGCACACCGGCACAATTACCTGCTTAGAAAACGATAAGGCCTGCTGAAGACAGGAGCCTATGAACCGAATCTCATTTGAACAAAAGTTTACTATGGTCGCTATCGGTTGTTTTTGCATAACCTCAGTCGATTTTTTATACCTAATCTTTTGTTATATCATAACCTCATGAAAATTGTCATTTTAGACTCCAGACAAAATAAAATATTTCCCATTCTCTAAGAAAAACCGCAAAACTGCTATGCTCTCAGAGAAAGAGGGCGCAATGAAAATTGTCATTTTAGGAGCAGGCGAAACAGGATCTTATGCCGCCTCCGTCCTTTCTCAAGACGAACACGACGTTACCCTTCTCGACCGCGATCCCAAAGTACTCGAACAAGCAAGCCGTGAAATCGACGTAGAAACCATCCTCTCGGGTCCCAGCTGGCGCCTACTTACAACCCTCATGGAACGAAAACCCGACCTCTTCTTTGCAGCCACCGGCTGTGATGAAACGAATTTAGCCGCCTGCGCTCTGGCTAAAAATCTCGGATTTCCCAAAACGGTGGCCCGCATCAAATCCCGAGAATATCTCCAGTGCCCAAAACTCGATTTAGCCCGTCTTTTCTATGTCGATCATTTCATCGGCGCAGAAATGCTCTCCGCCCAAAATTTATTCAATATCCTTATCCACTCGAGTGACATCGCATTTGAACACTTTGCGCAAGGGGCCATCCTCATGCGCACCATTCAAATTCCCGATCTGTGGGACAAAGGCGGCCAGCCCATCCGCTCGCTCAACTTACCGGAAGGGCTTATCGCCTGTCTGATACGCAGAAAACTCGCAGATGGGGAACAAATCCTCATCCCACACGGCAACGATCATATTCTCCCCGGTGATGAAGCGACTCTTGTGGGCGAGGCAAAAATCATGGATTCTCTCCATGACCTCTTTAGCATTCCGGAACGAAAGCTTCGCTCGGTCGTCCTCGTTGGAGGCTCTTCTCCAGCTCTTCACCTCTCCCACTTCCTCATCCAACAAAAAGTCTCCATTCGCATCATTGAAAAAGATGCCGCCCGCTGTCATGAACTCGCCGACCTTCTTCCACAAGCGACCATCATCCATCGCGATGGACGGGATCCGCAAATTTTCATCGAAGAAGAAATCGAAAATGCCGATGCCATCGTAGCTTGCACCAATGATGACGGGACCAACCTCCTCATCGCTTCTATGGGAAAGCATCAAGGATGCCCGAAAGCGATCGCCGTCGCTAATAACCCCGCTTTCACTCCTCTCATTGAAAAATCGGGTATTTTCCCTGCGATGTCAGCCCGCGTAAATGTCGCCAATCGACTCCTCTCCATCCTGCATGAAAAAACTGTCCTTTCCATTTCCTCTCTTTCCAATGACGCAGCGAAAATCGTTGAACTCAAAGTAAGCCCTGCTTCTAAACTGATCGGAATTCCACTTTCTAATCTCAGTGAACAATTTCCAAAAGATCTCCTCATCGCAGTGATCGCAAATCATGGACAAGTCATGGTTGGCCGCGGCCACAGCATTCTCTGTCCCGATGACACCGTGGTCGCGATTTGCAGCCCACATGGGATCGAACCGCTACAAAGTCTCTTTTCTTCAAAATAAACGAATGGGTATGATCCCTATTCATGCGCCCAACCGTTGAAATCTCTCGCATTCTATCCAAGTATCTCTTCTACTTGGCTATTCTGCTTGCGATTCCATTTCTCCTTGCAGCCTATTATCAATTTGGCGCGCCACAAACTCACCCTCAACCTCACTCCACTCTCTCGTTTGCTTTTACTCTTCTCATTTGCCTCGCCGTAGCAACTATTCTCCGTCTTATTGGCCGCAAAGCGAGCGGTCAGCTCCACAGACGAGAAGGGATTATGCTCGTCGTATCGATCTGGCTCGTCACCTCTCTCATCAGCGCACTTCCCTTTTCTTTTAGCCGCACCTTGACCAACCCTCTTCACGCCTATTTCGAAGCCATGTCGGGATTGACAACCACCGGCGCTACCATGATCTGCGCGAAGGCCTATGCGCCAAACGGCGACGAGATTCCGCTTCACATCACAAACTTTCACGTGCCTGAAAAAACATATACCTTTTACGGCACAGTTCCACCAATCCGAGATCCAAACACCGGCCTCATCATCGCATCAGGCATTGAAGCAGTCAGCAAGCCGATTCTTCTTTGGCGCAGCTTACTCCAATGGGTAGGAGGCCTCGGAATTGTCGTCATCTTCCTCACCGTTTTACCTGCTCTCCAAGTGGGGGGCAAATTTCTCTATCAAGTTGAGACCAGCGGCCCCATTAAAGAGGGGATTAGCCCCCGGATCAAAGAAACGGCAGCAAAACTCTGGAAGCTCTATCTTTTTCTCACCATTTTAGAAATTGCTCTCCTTATCTGGACCAATTTTGAAATGCCCATCTTCGACGCCGTCTGCATCTCTCTCAGCAATATTTCCACCGGCGGCTTTTCGGTCCGCAATGAGAGCATTGCAAGTTACCACTCGACTACCACACAATGGATTGTCTTTTTCTTCATGATCGCCGGCAGCATCAACTTCTCCCTCTATTTCCAAGCTTTCCGAAGAAAATTTCAAAAAATCTATGTGCCCGACTTTATCCTTTTTATCAGCGTGGCCATCATCGGCTGTCTGCTCGTATCCCTTTTCCTCGTCGGACAAAAGAAAGTCGACCTGGATGGGATCGGCGGATTCTATTCCATCGGCGAAGCTCTCAAAGAGGGGAGCTTTCAAGCCCTCTCTATGCAAACCTCTACAGGCTTTGTGACCGCAAACTACGACCAATGGCCCTTTGCTGCCCAAATGTTTATGCTTCTTCTCATGTTTGTCGGCGGCATGTCTGGTTCTACCGCAGGTGGTATCAAAACCTCGCGCTTTTACATCCTCTATAAAATCATCCTGAGCCGCCTTGAATCCATTTACCGTCCAGATAGCGTCCGCACCCTACGCATTGGGACATCTGAAGTAGACGATAAAAACGCACTTACCGTTCTCTCTTTTTTCTGCATCGTCGCTTTCTTTATCGTTCTCGGGACTGTCTCCCTTGTCCTCGACGGTGTCGATCCAGAAACCTCTCTCGGTCTCATCGCTTGCTTCCTTAATAACGTCGGAGCCGCTTTCCGAGCAGCTGGGCCTACCGATTCCTTTGCTTTTCTCTCTCCAACTTCTGAAACTCTCTCCATCGTCTGGATGCTCCTCGGCCGTCTCGAGTACTACGTCGTCCTTCTCCTCCTCCTCCCTTCCTTCTGGCGAAATCGATAAGAACTATGATTTCCTACATTTTCAGACTCATTGACCCCAGTACCGTTGAAGAAGCTCAAGAAGAGCTAGAGAAATTGGGCCTTGAACATGTCTACTGCATTGAAGATGACTCGCTGGGCGAAATATTCATCGGCGGGATGAGTGAATCAAACCTACCCATTGCAAAGCTAAAGCACTCTATTCTGTCAGAAGAAAAAATAGTACAACAGGTCGATTGGAATGATCAATGGGCTCAATTTGCCGAAGATTTCCGAGAAGGCAAAGCCCATATCGATCTGACCCGATTCGGGGGTGAAGGAGATCTATTACTTACTCCCGGCGCTGGTTTTGGAGATCTATCTCATCCCACCACCTACTTGATGCTCGATTTAATGCAAGGAAAGGTAGAAGGGGAATCGGTCCTTGATATCGGTTGCGGCAGCGGCATTCTCACGCTCGCCGCACTCAAACTCGGCGCCAGAGAAGCACTCGGTATAGATATCGACGAAGAAGCGATTCAACACGCGCAAGAAAACGGCGCTTTAAATAACTTACCGGCAAAATTTTCTAAAACCTTTGAGCTCTTAGGAAAACATCTGATCCTCTTGAACATGATCCTCCCTGAACAAAAAGAGGTCATGAAGGATAGAAAGCGTCTCAATCTCCTTGCAAAACTGTGGATCGTATCGGGAATTTTGGAAGAGCAAGAAGTAGAGTATATGAAAACCACCCAAAACTGGGGCTGGCATCTTTTCGAAAGGAAAGAGAGAAACGGTTGGTTGGGCTTTGTATTTAAGGGGGCGTAAAGCCCCCTCTTGTAAAGCGGATTTACATCATGCCGCCAAAATCCATTCCGCCCATACCACCCATGCCTCCCATTCCGCCCATACCACCCATGCCTGGATGAGGAGCTGGAGCCGCTTTTTTGGGTTCAGGTTTATCTGTAATTAAGGCTGCAATGGTAATCAGTAATCCAGAAACTGAAGCGGCATGCTTCATCGCGCTTTTTGTTACCAGAACCGGATCGATGACCCCATCTTTTACCAAATCAGAGAAAGTATCCGTTAAGCCGTTATAACCAAACGAACCTTCTTTTTCCGCGATTTTTTCTGCAATGAGACTACCCGTTTTCCCGCAGTTATTAGCAATTGCAGTCGCTGGTGCAAAGCAAGCTTTTCGAACGATCTCAACGCCAATCGCCTCGTCTCCTTTCAAAGAGAGTTTATCCAGAGCTTTGGATGCGCGAATGAGCGCTACACCGCCACCAGGAACAATTCCTTGAGCAACCGCTGCTCGCGTCGCATGAAGAGCATCTTCAATACGCGCTTTCTTCTCATTGGCTTCTGTTTCTGTTGCGGCGCCTACATTGACCACAGCAACACCACCGACGAGTTTCGCCAAACGCTCTTCCAACTTTTGCCGATCATAATCAGAAGTTGCCTGATCGATTTCATACTTGATCTGCAGAACCCGTTTCTGAACATCTTTTGGATGACCTGAGCCATCGACAATCGTCGTTTCCTCTTTGCCGATTTTTACTTTTTTGGCAGATCCCAATACTTCTGGGCCAACTTCTTGGATATCGTATCCAACTTCTTCAGAAACAAGCGTCGCGCCCGTTAAAATAGCCAAATCTTCAAGCATTGCTTTGCGTCTGTCGCCAAATCCTGGGGCCTTGATAGCAACCAGCGGAAGTCCACCTTTCACTTTATTCACCACCAGTGTCGCCAGCGCTTCTCCATCGACATCATCTGCAATGATGATGAGCGAGCGCGAACCTTTCGCCATGACTTTTTCAAGGAATGGGACGATCTCTTTAGCATTCGATAATTTCTTATCCGTAATCAAGATCAACGGATGCTCAAATTCCACCATCATTTTCTCAGCGTTCGTGATGAAATAAGGAGAGATGTAGCCTTTATCGAATTGCATTCCTTCCACAACATCGAGAACCGTATCGATCCCTTTCGCTTCACCAATCGTTACAATTCCATCTTTGCCCACCTTCTGCATCGCTTCGCCGATGATCGCACCGATCTCATAGTCGTTATTTGCAGAGATAGAGGCGATTTGCTTGATTTCTTCAGGCGTTTTGATCGGTTTTGCCAATTTATCGAGAGCTTCTTCAATGCTGAGAACTGCCTTATCGATTCCTCGCTTTAGATCCATCGGATTTGCGCCCGCAGCAACGTTCTTCACGCCTTCTGCAAAAATCGCTTCAGCCAAAACAATCGCTGTAGTCGTTCCATCACCTGCGACATCAGATGCCTTGGAAGACGCCTCCTTCACGAGTTGCGCCCCCATGTTCTCAAACTTATCTTTGAGATTGACTTCCTTAGCTACTGTCACGCCATCTTTTGTCGAGGTAGGAGAACCAAATTCCTTCCCAATTACCACGTTGCGCCCCTTAGGACCCAATGTGACAATCACTGCTTTTGCCAGGGTTTTGACTCCTTTCAAAATCGATTTCAACGCTTCTTCATTAAATTGGAGCATCTTAGGCATGGTTCACCACCGCGAGAATGTCTTCTTGAGAGAGGATTAAAAATTCTTGTCCTTCAGACTTGTATTCTGTGCCGGCATACGAAGAGAAGAGAATTTGGTCGCCAACCTGGACCTCAACCGGAATCAATTTTCCTTTGCCATCTACTTTTCCAGGACCTACAGCTAATACCAGTCCTTGCTTAGGTTTCTCTTTTGCTGATTCGGGGAGTAAGATCCCGCCCTTGCTTGCAGTAGCTTCTTTTCTTTGTACTAAGATTCGATCGCCTAAAGGCTTCAACTTAGATGCCATACACAAGACTCCTTACTAAATTTTTTGGAGCCAATCGTAGGGTATAACTCGATTTTAGTCAAGGAACTGAGACATGGTTTTAGCACTTAAAAACAAAAACTGCTAATCTCGATAGAGTAGATACTTTTCTCTCACTGTCATAAAGGCCTCTCTCTCGCCTTTTTGCAGTTCGATCAACTTCCAAGCAGGAAATTTTTCATCTGCTAAAATTTGATAAACCATCTCCGTCCCGTTCGCTTTGCAAAACAGATCTTTTCCACCTGAGCTTTTGCCAAATCTCTCCATGAATTCTTTCGGATATAAGCTCTTGAGCATACCCAAGATCAAATATTGGACAGCAACAGGACGGTAGATCAAGCTATCGGTAATTTTAATCAAAACCCCCTGGCAGTTTACCCCTTTAAACATCCCCCAAAAAGGGCGATAATGAAAGGGCTGAAACATCACTCCAGGTAATTTCTGCGCATTTAATTTTTCCGCAAAATCAACTGCGTTGATCCAGGGAGCGCCAACAATTTTAAACGGCAACGTGAAGCCGATGCCAATATTAGTCAGTTGCAGCTCGCCCATCAAACCGGTGGAAGGGCAAAACATCGGAGTATCAGGCTCTGGAACATTCGGGCTCGGCGGAATCCAATGAAGGCCCGTGTCGCGGAAGCTCATCTTTCTCAACCATCCCTTCATCGGTACAACGGTCAACTTACACCCAATCGAATACTCTGCATTGAAAAATTTCGCCAACTCTCCAATCGTCATTCCATGACAATAGGGAACATTGACATAACCGATGTACGAGCGCCACTTTTCTTCCAACATCAATCCATCGACAATCACGCCATTGATTGGATTTGGCCGATCTAAAACCACAACTTCAATGCCCAACTTCGCCGCTTCTTCCATCGCATAAAACAACGTTGTCGGATACGTGTAAGCCCTTACACCCGTGCACTGGATATCATACACCAGCACATCCAGCCCTTTGAGCATCTCCGGTTTGGGCCGCCTCGTTTCACCATGTAAGCTGTAAACAGGCAAGTCCTGGAATTTACCATGCTGAACTGATTCCCAAGCGTAATGTTGACCGTTGATCCCATGCTCAGGAGAAAATAAAGCGATCACTTGATAAGTCCCTTCCTGCTCTAAGAAAAGATCGACCGTCGATCGCAGCTTGCTATCGACACCCGTATGATTGGTGATCAGTCCAATTTTTTTATCCTTCCAATTAGCATAAATTTTTTCCTGGAAAAAGACATCGACGCCTGGACTCACCTGCGCGAAGAGAGTAGAACACAAAAAAAGAGCGAAAAACCAAACTCTGATCATGCTCTCCATTATGTCAGCTCACGAAATTTCACAAAACTTTTTGATAAAGTTTCTTAAATATGCTATAGCTAAACGCACTTTATCGCAGAGGTTTCATGTCCACATCTTTTTCCTCCGATCTCGAAGAAGCCGCCGAGATTCTCGATTCCGTCAAAGGCAAACCACAGTCTGTTGAAGAGAGAAAGAGACTGAGCATTGATCTCGCCGCTCTCATGCTCCGAGAAGCCGCCAAGATCATGACCCATCAAGAAAAAGCGATACAAGCACAACTCACCCGACTCATGCGCGATCCGGTTGGAAAAGCTTTCACAACTGCGATGACCGATGAATGCTTCCGCAGTTCGAATAACAAGCGCGTCGCCGACCAAATGATCTACCTCCTCCATCAACTCGGCGTTCCCCAATATCTCGATTGGTTCAAAAGAACCCAACTTTACACATTCCGCGGACTCTCTCCCGCTGTCGCCGGCCTCCTCATCCCGTTTGCTACCTACGAACTGCGCAAACAAACCGAGCGCGTCATTCTCCCCGGCGAGCAAAAACTATTGAACAAGCACATTCAGGAAAGAAGATCTGAAGGGGTTAAGCTCAACCTCAATCACCTCGGCGAAGCCATTCTAAGCGAGACAGAGGCGAAAAAAAGGCTCCAAACCTACCTTGACGATCTAACCAATCCTGACATCGATTACATCTCCGTTAAAATTTCGACGATCTTTAGCCAGATCAACCTCCTCTCTTGGGATTCCACTGTTCAGGGCATCTCCGAACGCCTGAAATTGCTCTATCGCGCCGCAATGAAACACCCCGTCACCCGACCCGATGGACGCAAAGAGAATAAATTCATCAATCTCGATATGGAAGAATACCGAGATCTGCGACTAACTGCTGATGTATTTAAAGCTGTCCTCGATGAACCAGAATTCCATCACCTCTCTGCTGGCATCGTATTACAAGCCTACTTGCCCGATTCGTTCCCCATGCAAAAAGAGCTCACAGAATGGGCGAAAAAAAGAATCCAACAAGGCGGAGCGCGCATCAAAATCCGCATTGTAAAAGGGGCTAATCTTGCGATGGAACAATTCGAAGCCTCCCTCAAAGGATGGCCACAAGCTCCTTATGCAACAAAACTCGAAGTCGACGCGAATTATAAACGGATGGTCACCTACGGCTGCATCCCCGAAAATGCCCGCGCCGTCCATCTCGGCGTCGCCAGCCACAATCTCTTTGACATCGCCTATGCGATGCTTCTCCGCGTGGAAAACCAAGTAGAGCCCTATGTGGGTTTTGAAATGCTCGAGGGCATGGCCGATCACATTCGACGCGTTGTGCAAAAACTCACCGGAGATATCCTCCTTTATTGCCCTGTCGCGACGAAAGAAGAATTCCAACACGCGATCGCTTATTTGATTCGCCGCCTCGACGAAAATACGGGACCCGAAAACTTCCTGCGTCACGTCTTCGGACTCAAACCAGGCACAGAAAGTTGGGAGAGTCAAACAGCTCTCTTTAGCCAAGCCTGCGATGAAGTAGACACCACCTACGCGCATCCAAGGCGCCAACAAAATAGGCTGAAACACCCGACTGCACCCGAACCACACACCCCCTTTGAAAACGAATCCGACACCGATTTTGCCCTCCCACAAAACCGCGCTTGGGCCGAATCCATTGCTCACACTTGGAAACATCCCAAAGTGAAACCCCTTCCAATCGTCATCTGTGGGAAAGAAGTATACGACAATCAAGATGGAATCGGTTACAGCCCAAACGATCCCTCCCAACCTCTTTATCATTACACCAAAGCGAGCAAACACCACATCGAAGAAGCCCTCCAATGTGCAAAAAAACATGAAAAAGAATGGGCGGCTACAACCGTTGAACACAGAAGCAATCTTCTCGCTCGAGTGGCCGAAAAATTCCGTGAGCGAAGAGGGGAATTCATCGGCGTTATGATGGCCGATGCTGGGAAAATCGTCACCGAATCCGATCCAGAAGTATCAGAGGCGATCGATTTTGCTGAATACTACCGTCGCCAAGCAGAAAAAATGGCTGCGATGAAAGACATTCAGTGGAAACCAAAAGGAACCGTGCTCGTCACCTCTCCGTGGAACTTCCCTGCAGCGATTCCCGCAGGCGGTATCTTAGCCGCTCTCGTCACTGGAAACTGCGTCCTCTTTAAACCCGCCTCCGATACGGTACTTGTCGCTTGGCATCTGGCCAACGCAATTTGGGATGCAGGCATCCCTAAAGAGATCTTCCAATTCGTTCCATGCTCAGGAGAAGGTGTTGGTTCTACCCTCATCAAAGACCCACGTATCAATTGCGTCATCCTCACAGGCGGAACAGATACAGCGAAAAAATTCCTCGAAATGCGTCCTGGCCTCGATCTCGCCGCCGAAACGGGTGGTAAAAACTCCATGATTGTAACCGCTCTCGCAGACCGAGATCTCGCCATCAAAGACCTCATCCAATCAGCTTTCGGACACTGCGGACAAAAATGCTCTGCTACGTCGCTTGCCGTCTTAGAAGCTGAAGTCTATGACGATCCACATTTCCGTCGTCACTTACGTGAAGCCGTCGAGTGTCTCAAGCTCGGACCTACATGGAATCTCTCCACCAAGCTCGGACCCCTAATTCACCCTCCTCGCGGAGTCTTGAAACAAGGCCTGACAACACTTGAACCTGGCGAAGAGTGGCTCCTTGAACCCAAAGTTGATGAGAATAATCCCTGCCTTTGGAGTCCCGGCATTAAACTCGGTGTCCGCCCTGACAGCTTTACCCACATGACCGAACTCTTTGGGCCTGTTCTCGGACTCATGAGAGCCGACAATCTCGCTCATGCCATTGAACTTGCCAACGCAGTACCCTTTGGCCTCACCACGGGACTCCAAAGTCTCGATAATCGCGAACAATCGTTTTGGATTGATCGGATCGAAGCGGGAAACCTCTACATCAACCGCACAACGACCGGTGCGATCGTCCGCCGCCAACCTTTCGGCGGGACCAAAGCCAGCTGCTTTGGCAATGGTTCAAAGGCCGGAGGACCCAACTATCTCCGCGAGTTTATGAAGGCCACTCAGATTGGGTTGCCTCAAGAAAAAGCTCCCGTAAACGAATGGGTCAATAGCCTCACAACTTTCCTTGAGAAAATTGAACTCACCGCAGAACAACTCGGACAATGGACTGCCAGCGTTTCGAACTACGCTTACTGGTGGAAAAGACTCCGCCAAGATCGAGATCCCACGAAGATCGTAGGCCAAGACAATTTCTTCCGCTACATTCCACGCAAAAACATCATTCTACGCTTGGAAAAAGAATCCCCCGCGATTGACGCACTCCGAGTATGCGCTGCCGCGCTCACCGTAGGAGCTGGCCTTGAAATCAGCTGGTCACACGACGCTTCGCAACAATCAGAGCTCAATTGGCTGGAACTCGTTCCAGTTCTCGATGTGAAAGAAGAAGAGGAATCAGAATTTCTCGAGCGAGTCCGTCAAGGCAAGATGCAGCGAATCCGCCTCGTTGGCCATCCCTCTCAAGCCCTGAAGGAGGCTGCCGCCGAGGCCGCTATCCTTCTCATCGATGCGCCGGTATTAGCAAACGGAAGACTCGAACTTCTCCACTATCTCAGAGAAGTTTCTCTCTCAATCGATTACCACCGTTACGGCAATCTCGGCTTAAGAGAAGGGGAGCTGCGAAAGCCTATCCAATGATTTGATTAAAAGCCTTTTGAACCGCTTCGCTGTTTTTATGATCATTCGTCTCATCGAATAAAACGCGAAGCGATTCATGATTAAATTGCCAGCAAATGACCAGATCCCAGCGCATCTTTTTCAATAACTGCTCTGCCTCTAAAAGCTTGCCAATCATTTTCAAACAAACCGGATCGCCGCTCTTACACACCTTCGCCCGTTCAATTAAATCAAGCAATCCCTGTTCAGATTGAAAAGCTTTCGACTTTACATAGAGCTTTGGCAGTAAGTTCTCAATCGATGTACGAAAAACTTTAATATTTTTCCCCTCATCTTCGCAATTGAGTAATCGCTGTAATCCTTTCGCATTAAAAGTCTTCTTCAAAGCTTCTTGCAATGAGATTGGATCCCGCTGAATACGACTGCTGATTTGAATCAACATCTCAGCTAATTTCACCATTTTTATATCTGCTAAGCGCGGCAATTGCGCCTGTACATATTCCACAGCAAATCCAAAGAGCGTCCCATCTTGAAAGAAAGGGATCGAATTTAAAACTTGATCAATACTTCCCTTCTCCACCACAGACTTTGGCTCCAAATTCAAAGGATCGGTGAGTGCAATCAATCGCTCCAACGCCTTGGCTTGAATCTTTCCGTAAACGGGCAATAAGTAAAGCACAGCTGTCTTAAAATCATAAGTCATGAAATCCATCAGCAACGATACGTCGAGCAGAAAATCGATCAGCCTTTTCTCTTTCTTGGAATAGGTTTTTTTAAACATCAGCTCAAAATCGAATTTTGTTTTCGCCAAAAGCGCAATGAAATCAGTGGCTGTTTGCGCCTGATGAAAAGGCGGTTGAGTTAGCACTTCAGGTAAACCACTTGCACTAGGCGTTCTGGGAGGTGTATGTAATTTCCCCACTGTCTGGTCTTTCAGCAATTGATCAAAGACCTTAATCACTAAATTTCGATCGGAACGAATGAGTTCCCTAAAACATTCTTCCATTAAAACATTCGATTTTTTACTCGAATACTTCATTTGCAAGTGAAATTGGATCAGTCGATCGACTATTTTCTTCATTTTTGAAGAGGGGAAATTCTTCTCATAACCAGCGATGAATAAATGCTTCATCACAACAGCCCCTTGCACCATTTTCCTACATTCGTGACGATCGCGCAGCATTTCTGGATAAATCGAATCATCATTTAATCCAATTACTGTATGGGATCGAGCGTGAAGCATCGGCCGAGCAATTTCAAATACCTTCTCTTCCGTGGCAGAATTTGATCGTTGCAAAGTCCACTCCTCAGGAAGAGAAGGGCGAGGCACCTTTTGATTCGGCCATTCGATTTTCATCCATTTATCGACATAATATTCGAGCATCGATTGCCTGGTGCAGCCCGCTTTCCACCTCTGAAAAAACTCTAAATCAAGATCGGTGATAACCTTAGCTAACACCTTTTTTCCCAACGCTCTTTCCAACGCTTGATCAAATGGCATGGATTCAAGCAGAGATAAAACGCCAACCACCTGCCGAGCCAATTTCTTTTCCGTGCTATCATCGATTCCCATTTGTAAAGCTAGCTTTACATGTTCGGCAAATGAAACAAACGCCCTTTCATTTTGAAGGACCTCAATCGGAAATACAGAGCTGCTAATGAGCCGCGCAGCCACTATCTTAGCTTTTTTTTCCTGCATTGATGGACTGACTCTTTGCAAATTGGAAGAAACCACAACATCGGTATCTGGAATGGCAATCTTTAAGGTCGGTTTTTTTCTCGCCACAACCGGCTCTCTTTTCTCGGGCGATTTGGAACGAGTTCCCTCAATCAATTTCGTGACATATGCATTCACTTTATCCGAATCAAAGGGAGTAATTTGAGTCTTTAAACTCTGCAAAAACAAAGCTTCATCTTCAGAAACTTCAGTCAATGCCCGTAAAATGGACAGTTCTTCTTCAGATCTTGCTTCAAATTTAGCCGCTCGTAAGGCAAACTTTGCCTTTTGACGCAACGGAGCATAGGCTTCTGCCGAAACAAAGTAACGTTTAAGGTCGCTTTTTGACACCGGACTCGCCATCATACCCTCCGATAATGTAAAGAAATCAATAACACTAAATTAATATTTGATCAAGATAGCGATCTCCACACCTAGTTTTGTAGAACTATTTGTTCCGATCTCTTAACATATCTCTCCAGATGGCTGAAGCACTTATGACACAATTGAATCCTCAACAAGAAATCGCAGTGAACCACGTTGAGGGCCCCCTCCTCGTCTTAGCTGGTGCTGGATCAGGTAAAACACGCGTAGTCACTTACCGAATCAGCCACCTCATTGACCTCGGCGTACCACCTACTGACATCCTAGCAGTTACCTTCACCAATAAAGCCGCCGCCGAAATGCGTACGCGCGTACGCATCATTAAAAATGCCCAAGTGCTGACGTGTACCTTCCATAGCTTAGGCGCGCGCATTCTCCGCGAATCAATCCACCACCTCGGCTATAAACCCGACTTCACCATTTATGATGAAGACGACAGCGAAAAACTCCTGAAAAACTGTCTTGAACAGCTCCAGCTAACGGAAGAAAAAGGTCTCTTGAAAGAGATGAGACAACAGATCTCTTCGGCCAAAAACAATCTTCTTTCCCCTGATGAAATCACCGACAAACTCCCCCAGCAAGTCTACACTCTCTATCAAGCAAAACTCAAAGAGTGCAACGCTCTTGATTTCGATGATCTTCTCTACCTCACTGTAAAACTTTTGCAAGAAAGCTCACAGGCCCGCCACCTCTACCAAACTCGCTGGCAATTCGTCCTCATTGACGAATACCAAGACACCAATTTCGCTCAATACACACTCGCCAAAACACTGGTCGAAAAACACAACAATCTCTTCGCCGTAGGCGATCCTGACCAATCGATCTATTCCTGGCGTGGCGCTCGCTATCAAAATATTCTCAATTTCGAACGGGATTTTCCCGGAGCCAAAGTCGTTACGCTCGATCAAAACTACCGCAGCACAAACCATATCCTTCAAGCCGCTAACGCGCTCATCGAACACAATCCAAATCGATACGAAAAAAAGCTTTGGAGCGCCCATGGTTCTGGCGACAAAATTGGCGTATTTATCGCACAAAGTGAAAAACAAGAAGCGGAGTTCGTCGCTCAGCGAATTTATCGACACATCGCCGATCAACACATTTCTTACGACGACGTCGCCATCTTCTACCGAACTAACGCCCAATCTCGCCCCTTTGAAGATGCGCTCCTTTCCCGTCGCATTCCCTACACCATCATCGGCGGCCTCTCATTCTATGCTCGGCGCGAAATCAAGGACATCCTCGCCTTCCTTCGCCTCGTTATTTCCAATACCGACCTCATCTCTTTCCTCCGCACCATCAATCTTCCCAAACGAGGTCTCGGCCCAACCGCTCTCGATAAACTAATGGAAGGAGCAGCTCAACGCGGACAACCCATTCTCTCTTTTTGCGCCGACCTCCCTTCCGACTTCAAACTCAGCGCAAAACAACAGCAAGGTCTTTCCGACTATCTCAGAATCATCCGTACCCTCCGAGATAAACGCCCCGCAATCAAAATCCACGAGCTCATCGCAGAAACCATTGCCGAGACACGCTACCTACAATTTTTGCAAGAAGATCCCGAAACGCTCCAAGATCGAAAAGAAAATATAGACGAGCTCATCGGAAAAGCGGCCGAATGGGAAGAAGAGCACGAACAGCCCACCCTCCAAGCTTTCCTAGAAGAGCTCTCTCTTCGCTCGTCCGCCGATGAAAAGACCAATCTCCCTGCAGTCAAAATGATGACGCTGCACAACAGCAAAGGCCTCGAATTCCCACTCGCTTTTCTAGTAGGACTCGAAGAAGACCTCTTCCCACACATCAATTCAAAAGATAACATTGAAGCACTAGAAGAAGAGCGGCGCCTCTGTTATGTCGGCATGACCCGTGCCATGCGCAATCTCTACCTCACTGCAGCTACCTACCGCTTCATGTGGGGAACAGCTCGTTCCATGATTCGCTCTCGCTTTTTCAAAGAAATTCCCGCTGAACATCTTCAAAATCTCTCGCCTCACAATCAAACGCCCCATTTTGAAGAACCTTCTAATCCAGAAGGGTTCTCCATCGGCGAAAAAGTCTATCACCAACAGTTTGGATCAGGAACGATTCAAAGAGTTTTCCAAAGCTCTTTTGGCCTAACCTACGAAGTGCTCTTCCCGGAATCCGACACGACACGTACTCTTGTTGCCAAATTCGCCAAACTCCGCTCAGAATAGGGTCTATCTGATCGATAGACCCCAAACAATCTAATAGTTTACAATCTCTTCAGCTAAGACTGAACCGACATCAAGCACGTAGCTTGTCACAAGCTCTGCAGGAGTGACATCAAAAGCGGGGTTAAACACCGGCGCTTTGGCTGGACTCCAGCAAACCTGACCAAAGCTACCCGCCGCCCCACGAACTTCTGCAGCGGAACGCTCTTCAATCCTAATCTTCGTTCCATCCACGCATTTCGTATCAATCGTAGTATATGGCGCTACCACATGGAAGGGGACGCCATGATAATGAGCAAGCACAGCCAATGAATAGGTCCCAATTTTATTCGCAAAATCACCATTAGCCGCAATCCGATCGGCGCCGACAAAAATCCGATCGATCTCACCCCGCTTCATCAACGAGGCTGCCATATTGTCACAAATCAAAGTGTATGGAATTCCATTCTGCTCCAATTCCCAAGCAGTCAATCGTCCGCCTTGTAGTAAAGGTCTGGTTTCACAAACATACACATGGATATTTTTCCCCTGCGCATGAGCCACCTTAATCACTCCCAACGCCGTTCCAACACCCGCTGTCGCTAAGCTACCGGTATTGCAATAAGTCATAATCCGCTCGCCAGGTTGCACTAAATTAGCTCCTGCCTCTGCCATCGACAAGCACAGAGCAGTATCCTCATGGAAAATTTCTTCCGTTGTTTGCAACACAGCTGTCCGAAAATCTTCGCGTCCTTTCATCGCTTCTAAGACTCGATCAATACAATAACCCAAGTTCACAGCCGTTGGCCGAGCATTTTTCAGCAACTTTGCAGCATCCACTATTTCTTCTCGTGTACATCCCTGTTCTGCCATTTGACTCAGCGACAAAATAGCTGAAATACCAATCAAAGGAGCGCCACGAACCTTTAATCCCACAATCACATCCACCATTTCCTCTGGCGATTTCACATCAATCCATTCTTCCTCCAAAGGCAGTTTCTGTTGGTTTAACACCATCAAAGCTCCATCTTTGTAACGAATCGCCAAGCTCTCTAAAGCCAGCGAAAAAGTGAAAATAGGAAGCGTCATCATCATCGCTAAAATCATTCGCATCATAACCTCCGGTAAACGAAAAACCAAAAAATCTAACCCTTTTACTTTCAGCCGTCAATGATTTATCCTCTTTGCCATGGTAAGCAATATCCGCCCTCAGAGTCTCATTTTCCTCGATATTGATAACGTATTGTGGGATCCAGAGCAGGCGAATCATAATTGTAGCCTTCGCCAGAAAGCAAATGAATTATTCCACAAATCAAATGAAGGCGTTGTTAGTTATTTAGAATATGCGATAACTGGCAGTCATTTTTTTGATAAAACGGTTCTTACACATTTAAATACTCTAATCAAAAAAGTGCAAAAAGTAGCCGACGTCCAGATTGTCATTTGTAGCAAGTGGAGAACATACACCTCTCTTCAACAGCTTAAAGAACGAGTTTTTGATCGAACAGGATTTGCAGACCTCATTGTAGATGTAACACCGATCAATAACGAATGCCGCGAAAAACAAATTCAAGAGTGGTTAGAAAACAACCCAAACCCACTTCGCAAAAGCTTTGTCATCTTGGATGATAATGGCTCTGAATTTCGTCAACTTTTCCAAAACCAACTAGTAGAAATCGCCATGTTTGGATTACTCACTGAAGCCGATGCAAGCAAAGCCGAGAAAATTTTGCTCGATCCTTTCCAAGTAGACGAAAGTAAAATTCAATGAACTAGCGCTAAAATGCTCCTGGCAGTTATCTTTCTTGGCCATTTAGGAGTATTTATGATCCGTTTAGCTTTTTTTCTGCTTTCATCCCCCTTCCTCTATGCCATTTCATTAGACCAAGCTGCACAAGAAATCGTCGAAGCTGGCCAATTTCTCAATCAGCAAAAACTCTGTCCTGCGACATCGGGTAATCTCTCCGTGCGAATCGATCACAATCTCGTGGCCATGACTGTTTCTGGAAAACATAAAGGAGAACTCACTGCTGACGATGTGATGCGTGTGGATCTCAATGGCAATCCCGTTGGCAGCGCTAAAAAACCGTCCGCAGAAACTCTTCTCCACACGCTTATCTACTCGCTCGACCCACAAGCAGGCGCAGTTCTCCACACACATACCCTCAGCGGAACGATTCTTTCCCGTCTTGTCGCACCCGAAAAAGCTCTCATCACTCAAGGCTATGAAATACACAAAGTTTTCCCGGGAATTACAACACATGAAAGCGCTTTAACCATCCCCATTTTCGAAAATAGCCAAGATATGCGCGCCTTAGCAATAGAAGTAGGTGATTACCTGAAAGCCCATCCTCAAACCTATGGATTCTTAGTTCGTGGTCATGGCCTTTACACTTGGGGACGCGATATGAAAGAGGTAAAAAATCGAGTGGAAGCTTTTGAATATCTTTTTGATGCAGAACTCTGCCAGAGGAAACCATGATCCCATCGATTGAAATCCACCAACCTTATTTTATCTTTGAATCTGTTCAAGCGATTCTCACCGATATCGAGGGGACTACCACGTCCATTTCTTTCGTACACGACACTCTCTTTCCTTATGCAAAAGCCCATGTCAAAGACTACCTTCTTTTACACGCTCATAAACCTGAACTTCAAAAAATCATCGAAGAAGTGAAACAATTATCAGGAATGCCTGAAGCGACTCTAGAAGAAGTCGCCGCTATCCTCTACACTTGGATGCAACAGGACAAAAAAATCACACCACTAAAAACAATCCAAGGGTGGATGTGGGAAGAAGGGTATAAGCAAGGCGATTTTCAAGGACACGTATACCCAGACGCCTATGAAAATCTCATCTCCTGGCATCAGTCATCTATCCCTCTCTACATCTATTCATCTGGATCCATTCATGCGCAAAAGCTCCTCTTTGGCCATTCCAATTTCGGAGATCTTACCCCACTTTTCTCAGGTCACTTTGACACCACAACTGGTCCTAAAAAAGAGGCCTCTTCCTACCAAATAATCGCCGAAAAGATCCAGCTGCCACCCTCGGCTATTCTTTTTCTCTCCGATTCCATTGACGAAATCAAGGCTGCTCGCTCGATTGGAATGCAGACAGCGCTCATCACTCGAGAAGCTCCCACAGCCTCAAGTTTCGATCAAATTATCATCAGGTCTGCAACAGAAGCTCAAAACCGCGTCGCGCTTGATTGACGGAAATGAACTTTTGCCAATATTTATCGCGTAATCGAAAGCCACGGATATTGGGAATAAGAGAACTTGGAGTCAACACGATCCCTTTTGTAAAGCTTGGCGCCCACATCTTAGCCCAAGCTTTCCGGCGACAGAAAGTGAGCGTTTGAATCCCCAAAGCAGATGCCAAATGGCCCAATCCAGAATCATTGCCTATCAAATAGCCAGACTCATAAATAAATCGAGCCAAAGCATCTAAATTTGAGAAATCCGCAAGCTCTAATCCCAACGGAAGTACATCTTGCCAGTTCTCCCAGTCTTTAGCCCCAGGAATAAATACCGGCTGCAAACCCTCTTCCTTTAAATGTAAAGCTAGCTTTACAAATTTATCTTTCGGCCAATTTCTCGTAACCCGCGCGCTAGTCGGGTGAATGGCAATTCTTTTGGGATATTTACGAAACTGAACCCCTTCCGGAGCAATAAAGCCATTGCTTTTTGTCGATTTTGGCAAGTGCATGACCTGTTCACAAACAATCCGCATATTCGCTGCAATGGAAACAGTGGGATCGGTCAAGCAATCGGCATAATAGGGTTCATTGACGATATTGGGCGAGGGGTAGAGATAGAGAACTTTGATTCGGTCGGGAAATCGTCGCTTTCCTTCCTCAATCAACTTTTTCACAAATTCACTCGCATCGTTCCAAACCACAAAATAGTAATCGTAGGCATGCAAGATTCTGGGAAGCTCTTCAACTCCTGGGTAGGGCTGAACAGGAAGGTGAGGGAACCAGTTTTGCATGGAACCAATGGCATTTTGATAAGTATCGACTTGATAGCCATTGAGATGAAGATTGTTAGACAGGACTAAACAATTGATCCCATCTCCTAAACCATTGTGGCAAAAAACGCCTGCTTTTGGACCCATAAAACCACCTTTTGCAAAGGATCTTACATCGGAGGCTTCTTTGATTCAATATGCCACTGTGTTATGGCCCAAAGTATGGAGAACAAACCACAATTTAGACAAATCCCGCAGGCGCGACTCATCCTTACACAGGCTTTGCGCCGCTCATTGGAAATTCTCCAAATGCCACAAATTGAACTCGCTTCCTTAATCGAAGAGGAAATAGAAAAAAACCCCCTTCTGGAATTGCAATCAGATCGTCATACCGCCACTCGATCGCCCTCCCCCTTACCCGAACCACCCTCCAAACCCTCTCTTTATGACCATCTTGAAAACCAAATTCGCGAAAACATCCCTGACTCCTCTGAACAGCAGATGGCTAGAGAAGCGCTCACCCATCTCGATGAACGAGGCTTTTTTACCGGTTCAGATCATCCGCTCTTACACCTTCTACAGACGTTCGACCCCCCAGGAATTTTTGCCCGAAATTTACAAGAGTCCTATCTCCTTCAACTAGCTCGATTAGGTCTTTCTGATTCCTCCACCTTTCGAATTGTAGCCGACTCATTTGATGATCTTTTACAAGCTCGTTATAGCCAAATCAAAAAACGGCATAAACTCAATGGAGAAGAGTTTGCAAATGCCATCCACAAACTATCGCGCCTTTCTAGAAGACCCATCTCCGATTTTTCATCTGCCAATCCCGCTCCTATCCACGCTGATTTGCGCCTCATAAAAGTTGGACATCAATGGATCGTCGAATCGATTGAAGATGCCCTGCCTCAATTTCGGCTTCGAACCGAATATTTATCTCTACCCAATCTTGCAACGGCCGAAAAAGAAACCATGCGCCACTTTTCCATCTCTGCAAAATGGCTCATCCGCTCCATTCAAAAAAGGCGGAAATTCCTCCTTTCCCTCGCCTCTTATCTAGTTCGAAAACAAGTTCATTTTCTCAATCAAAAAGGGCCTCTCATACCCATTTCTGCAGTCGAACTGGCCGCTGAACTCAATGTCCATGAATCAACCATTTCTCGAGCCCTCTCTGAAAAATACCTAGCAAGTCCGAATGGACTAATGCCCTTCCATGCACTTGTCCCATCCACCTCGAATGAATCTGGCAAAGAACTGCTCCAAAAGCTCATCGCACAAGAAGATAAAACCAAACCATTTACAGACGATCAATTGGCTTTAGAAATGAAAAAGGCGGGCTGTGAAATGGCCCGCCGCACGATTACAAAATACCGTAAGCTTTTGAAAATTGGCTCAGCTTCGGCTCGAAAACATCTGCGCTGAGTAAACGGGATTAACCATATTCCGCTTCGAAAGTCTTTCTAAGATGCTCACGGGGGATCGATCAGGAAATAAAAGCGCCTTATGAGGAATTAAGAACGTCTGTTCTAAAGCATACTGACCGGATAAAGCCGCATGCGAAACTAAATCTGTGTAAACAGCCCAGCAAGAATTCGGTGGGAATTCCCACGCATCTTTCGGACAATTTTTCTGAAATTCTTCATTCTCTTTTAAAAAGTTGTGCATATTCAGCATAAAAACATCGTAGGGAGAACGGAGCGGCATTTTTACCCCTGCTTTACGGATCCACTCTAACATCTTTCTCTCTAATCGTTCTTTTAAGCTATAACCAACCGATTTGGGATATTGCACTCCAGCTCCACCAAATTCTTGCATCAAATCGCCACAAGGCTTGGACGTGATCCAACGACGTCCTTCGACTGGATTGATGTTCGTAAAAAAGCGCAAAATACGTGCGCCATGAAGAGGTCGAGTTGGAAATGCATCGACATGGAGCAAATCATTGCGCGCGCGAAGTCTCAACTTCCTCCCTTTCTCTTGAAACGGGCGAAAGCTTGCATAATCATGTTTCCAATCTTTTGCATACGGCGCCAAAACAACAGAGAGAAAATCGGTCACTCTGGAAGAATAATTGCGCAACACTTCCAGCATCTTTGCTGCCGCAGCAGGATCTTGTGTATCGTGGTTGGTAATTTTATCTTGTTGTGGCTTGTAGGCGATATTTTTACGACTGCTAGAACCGCCTTGTCGCTGAGCTAAGAGAAAGTCGATTTCATCTTGTGGAAATGCGAAAGGCGTCTTTGGGAAAAAGAGAATATTGCCGCTTTCAAGCTCTGCCGCATACTTGAAACGATTTCGATCATCCTTCCATTCACCATCTTGTACGACTATCTTTTGGGCCATTGCCTACACTCCTGTTTCCCCATCTCTTATATACGCTAACCGAATCAAACGCCAGCGCAGCGTTGTGTCACCCTCAATCCATTCACCGCGACTCAAACTCCGAATTTCAGCATCGGTTAACCGAAATAAGACAGCCCGAACCTTTCTTTCATCCTTTAATCGGACCATCAATGTATCGGATGCTTTGCGCAATCTTCTATGTTGCCGAATCAATCTCCAAAAACCAGTTCCAATCAAGCATGTGACGAATAGAGTCGCCAACTCGGACCATAATGAACCCGCGAGCCCACCCATTAATAACCAAGCCTCCCAAGGTCTTTTGAATAAAGGTCCCAACACCCTTCGCCATCTTTTTGAAGAAGAGGCATAAGCAAAAAATTCTTCATTTTCTTCCTCAGCAAAGGCAACACGCGCCGCATGGATCGCTTCATGAGCCAACACCTCTTCGCGACTGTAGCCGAGATAAGAGCCCTTTCTAAACCCTTCTCGGAGTTGCAACCTGGGAACGCCATCTTCTCCAATCCAACATGCAGCTCCCTGCCACCAGGTTAAATTTTTATTCGAATAAACAGCCACAAGAGACTCAGGTTCAATATCATATAAATCACTCAATTGCTCCATTACCCAGTTCCAATGAGCTTGAGGCAAAGCATCTTTACAACCCACCCGTATCCGGTCGATTCGCTCGAAAAAAGCCTCTTCCGACTCATTCGGCCCGGGAATAAATCCTCGTTGATTCAAGGCAAGAAATTCATGATCTGTCATGCCTTCTATCTTACCAAATCTACACTCAAATCGAAGAGACGAAAAAAATATTTCGATAGATAAATATTGTTCGGAGTCTTGCTTTTCGGCCAACGATCGGCTACCATCTCGACGATTTAGAGGAATCCCGTGCCCAAAGCCCTTGTCATTGTTGAGTCGCCGACGAAAATTAAAACCCTTAAAAAATTCTTAGGATCAAATTATACCTTTGAGTCCTCCCTCGGCCATATTCGAGATCTTCCACAAAAGGAATTCGGCATTGATCTCGAACACAACTTTGAACCTACCTACGTCACCTTACCCGACAAAAAAGACGTAATCAAAAAGCTGCAGGACGCAGCAAAAAAAGCCGACATTGTCTACCTCTCACCCGATCCGGACCGAGAAGGGGAAGCCATCGCTTGGCACATCGCTTCTATTCTTCCTAAAAATACCAAATTCAAACGAGTCGCCTTTCAATCAATCACAAAAGCCGCTGTTCAAAATGCGCTGGAAAATCCACGCGATATTGATATGGACTTGGTCGATGCGCAACAGACTCGCCGACTCCTCGACCGAATTGTAGGATATAAAATTTCCCCGATCCTCACTCGTCGCGTTAAACGAGGCAATCAAGGATCTTCCGCAGGACGCGTTCAATCGGTCGCTCTGAAGCTTGTCGTCGATCGAGAAAAAGAGATCGACGCCTTTATTCCAGTCGAATACTGGACGCTCGACGCCCTTCTCGAAACGCCGAAGAAAGAGCGTCCCTTTGCTGCTCATCTCCATTCTGTCGATGGTCTCCGAGTCGAAAAAGAAAAAATCAACGACAAAGCTTGCTACCTCATTCCAAATCAAGTCACCGCAGATGAAGTTCGGAGGCGCCTCGAAAAAGCAAAATACCGAGTAGAATCGGTTGAGCGAAAAGAAAAGAAACGAAACCCCGTTCCACCTTTTATCACCTCGACTCTACAACAAGAAGCCAGCCGTCACTACGGTTTCTCTGTCTCCCGCACAATGAGCATCGCGCAAGATCTCTACGAAGGGATCGACACAGGCGAGCATGGAGCGGAAGGTCTCATCACCTATATGCGAACCGATTCGGTCAATATCGCTCCAGAAGCAATCGCTGCCGCGCGCGACTATATCCACTCCCATTTTGGTCCTGAATACCTCCCCGAATCACCCCGGATCTACGCATCCAAAAAAACAGCTCAAGAAGCTCACGAAGGGATTCGACCAACACATCTTTCACGCGATCCTGAGCGCATCAAAAATTACCTCACAGCAGATCAATACAAACTCTATCTCCTGATCTGGCGTCGCTTTGTTGCTTCCCAGATGAATCCTGCGATCTACGATACGGTCTCAGCAGATATTCACACCGATCAAAACGTCGCCCTTCGAGCAACCGGCTCCGTCCTTAAATTCAACGGCTACCTCGCCGCTTATGAAGAGAAAAAAGACACCTCCCATAAAGAGGAGGAAGAAGACGAAAATGCAAAGCTTCTACCACCTTTAGAAGCGAATATGCCCCTTCATCTTCTCAACGTAAACTCTACACAATCATTTACCAAAGCGCCCCCGCGCTTTACAGAAGCTTCTCTCGTCAAAGAACTCGAACGGCTCGGCATCGGTCGCCCCTCTACCTACGCTGCGATCATGAACAAAATTCAATCGCGCGACTATACCGAGAAAGAACACCAAGCTCTGAAACCAACCGATCTGGGCAAAGTAATTTGCCAAATGTTGGAAGAAAACTTCGCTCCCATTATGGACGTCACCTTTACAGCCCAGATGGAAGATCAGCTCGAACAAGTCGCTGAGCACAACAAAAATTGGAAAGATATCATCAAGAGCTTCTGGCATGATTTCGTTCCTCTGATCGAAAAAGCGGAAAAAGAAGCAACTGTTCCTAAAATTCTCACCGAACGAGACTGTCCAAAATGCGGCAATAAGCTCCAAAAAATCTGGGCTCGCAACAAATATTTTTACGGCTGCTCTGACTATCCTGACTGCGATTATACCGCCCCGATTGAAGCGCTCGATTTTAACAAAGAAGACTACGATCCTAACTTTAATTACGAACAACCCTGCCCAACTTGCGACTCTCCCATGGCCCTGCGCTTTGGACGTTTCGGACCCTTCCTTGGCTGCTCTAAGTACCCAGAGTGCAAAGGAATCGTCAATATCCCCAAAAAGGGAGAAATTGTTTACAAAGAATCCGACATGCCGCCTTGCCCTGCAATTGGCTGCGACGGCCACCTAAAAGCCCGCCGCTCTCGCTTTGGCAAAACGTTTTTCTCATGCTCAGCCTATCCTGATTGCGACGTCATCGTAAACGAACTCGATCAGCTCTCTGAGAAGTATCAAAATCACCCCAAAACAGCTTACGTCAAAAAAACAAAAGGCCGCTTTGGGAAAAAAGGGGCCGAAAAAGCCACCCCCGAAAAATCGACCGCCAAGAAAAAGGCAAAAAAAGCCTCGAATCAACCCGCTCAAAAGCTCTCCCAAGAACTAGCCGATGTTGTTGGCACCGACGAACTTTCCCGTACCGAAGTGACCAAACGTCTGTGGGTTTACATCAAAGAAAATAAGCTGCAAGACTCCAAAAACAAGCGACTCATCAAGCCCGACGCTAAACTAGCCAAAGTGATCGGCTCTAAGCCCGTAGATATGATGAAATTAGCTTCGCTCTTGAGCAAACATTTTAAGAAAAAGTAGCTGCTCCTTTTTCTTTAAGCATAGAGAAAAGTAGGTGAACATACTCACGATTGGCATGAGCCAAAACGGATAGAGTAAGATGTTATTAAAGTGTGACGAAAAGAAAATAACCACTAGTAGATAAATATAATAACTTCGAAAACAATTGTATAATTCATCAGACCCTTGAGAAACAGATCTAAATCTTACAAAAGAAAACCAAGACCAAACAACAAATAATAAGAAGAAAAGAAAACTAATTACCAAACCAAACGTTGCTAGAATAGTCAACATCGATGAGTCCAGAGATCCCCATCCTACAACGCCCTCATTCAATCCTTCATTAATTTTATCGGATAAATAATTGTATCCGACTCCCAAAAGAGGGAATTCTTCTACCAATTCCACCCCAAATTTAAAAGAGTTGAGACGACTGAGTGCAGAATGCTCTTGTTTGATATTGATGCTGCGATGGAGAAAGAAACTCAACTCATCATATCTAAGGACACCTAATAAGAGTATCGCGCTTGCAAATATCCCCAAGATAAGAAATGAATATTTTCTCAACGAGTAAAATTTAACATTAAGACGATCGATAAATGTTAAAATCGCAAACAAAAAGATATAAGTTCCTATTCCGCTTCTCGAAAATGAACAAAAAATAGACAAAGAAATTAAACAAAAAATAATCTTATCCCTCCATGACCACTGATCTAAATTGTAGAGAGCAAGACATGGAATGCAACCGATCGCAGCCCAAAAATTCGGATCGAAATAAGGCGAAACAAAGCGACCTGTATGTGGATCGCCCTGAAATAAAATCCCTATAGAAGCCAATGCATACCATAAAAAACGAGCATCGGGAAATAATACATAAAGAACAAAACCAAGTCCTAGATTCCAGCAATAAACCTTGATTAAAACATGGAAAAACCGTAAAAAGTCATCATTATATTTTTTGTAAAACATTTTACCGATAATAAAGCTACTCAGACTTAATAAGATCAATCGAATGGCATGAAAAAAACAAGACGTGCTGTACCCATGTAAACACAGCCCATAAAAAGAGCTCGCCAAAACAATGAGTGCGAAGAAAGAAAGCCAAAGATAGGCTCTCGATATCGAATCAAAAAAGATGAGGTAGAAAAGGCATAAACTATAAATTAAAAACTCAAAAATATTCAAGTTGTCGCCACGAAATCCAATTGGCAAAATTCGGGCGAGATTCCCCAATACTAAAAAAATATAAAATAGCCTGAGAATCGCATTCATCAGAAATTTGTCTAAGTTGAACACGTAGCGTCCTCAAAAAAAACAGAGAGAGATTCACTTTATCCGATCAAATTTTTAAGTCGCTACTGGATTATTTGTTTATTTCTATGTCCACTCAAGCGAAACTACCAGATTGGACTCCAAGTGATCTATGAAAGCCCTATTTACTTATCGTGGTCAAAAAACTCTCGTCGATGTACATGAGCCACTGATGGACTCCTACTCCGTTAAAGTGAAGCTTCACTACTCCGCAATCTCATTTGGCACCGAAAACATCAACCGTGAAGGAACAACATTACTCTCTCAGGTAAAAAACAAAAATTTCTGGAAAAAAGGGCTAGAGATTCTCTACAAAAAAAAGAATCCTCTTCAGCTCATAAACAAAATAAAAAGCGTTCGAAATACCTATAATGCCATTGGCTACAGCGCAGTGGGAGAAGTTTTAGAAATCGGGAAAAATGTCTATCAACCCTTAAAAAAAGGCGATATCGTTCATGTCGGGGGAGAGAGAGCTTTCCATGCCGAGATGGTGGTATGCCCACAAAATTTTGTATTCAAATTGGATGAAAAACACTATCAAATTCACCCTAGCCTCTATTCCTTAGCAACAATTATCAGCGTTCCAATGCATGCATTTTTACATGCAAAACAGGCGCTCCTTCAAGCACCTCCTTATTCTGCCCTAGTCATTGGAGGAGGATTAATTGGGACATTTGCTGGCTTGATAGCAAAACAACAGAAGTTTAATACTCATTTTGATGATCCAATTGAAACGCCCTTGGCTAGCTCTTTTTTAGACAGAATCATTCCTTCCACTCCCTATGACCTCATTCTCTGTTGCGCTACTTCGGCGAGCGGACTAGATAATTATATTTCCCTTTGTAGAGAAGGTGCCGTCTTGGCTTTAGTAGGAGAGATACCACTTCAATTGGATCGCTCGCTTCTAGAAGATAAGTACATGACGGTTCGCTTCTGTAAAAGTTTTGGTTTTGGAAGAGGAAATCAAGCCTATGAATATGGACTTGAAGAACCCAATCCCTTTTTTCCCAACAACATTCGTCAAAACATCCTAAAATCGATCGAGCACATTGACACTTGTAAACATGAAATGATACAACATCCCGAACGGATGCAAGTGCTACGACCTGAAGAAGTTTCGAAACAAGAAGACCCACGAAAAATCAATATTATCCAATGGTCAAACCATCTCTCCTAATCATCGGCGGTGGCGGCTATATCCAAGCTGTCGTTCTTCCTATTCTTAGAAAACATTTTCCACAAGTCGATGTCCATTTGATGCTCAGGAGCCCTGCTAAGACTTTAAAAACTGCCCTCCAATTTGGGATTCACGCGGGGACTTCATTCGAAGGTCATACTCATTATTTTCTTGCTGTTCCTCCTTGTGATTATGCGTATTATGTAAAAAAAATCCCCATGGGAGCGAGAATTTGGCTTGAAAAACCGTTATGCGGTTTAGATCTGGCATCCTACAAAGAAATCGAGTCAACATTACTTCCCAATGTAAACCGGTTTTACATTGGATATAATAAACGACAAATCGTTCCTAGACTACCAACCACCTTTCAAAACATAAGCCTCTCACTCCAAACCGAAAACTACCAACAAAACTCTTGGAAACATTTTCTCTGCGAGGGAGGTATTCAATGGATTGATGGTTGTCATCTATTCGACCTCGCACTTTTTCTTCTAGGTACTGATGCGACTGTCTCAATCGATTTATCTCAGGCTTTTTGGCAATCCACTGTGATAAAGGGGGAGCAAAAGATCGAAATCACCGTAGGTCCATCCTGTAAAACACACATGACTCTAGATGGAACACCGATAGATTTATTTTCTCCACGCGCATCCCATGAGTTTTTCAAATTAGCCTTTGGTGAATTTTTAGCAGAAAAATCAAACGCTGTAAGTTGCTTAAAGACCACTTTTAAAATTCTAGAAACGACCCTTTCTAATCAGGCCTTATGTTGAATCCAGCCTCTTTTTTCTTAATCGATATTGGGGCAGATGGTGGAATTCATCCCCGTTGGGAAAAGATACCCAACCTCCATTCTATTCTCTTTGAACCGAATGAACTTGGCTACGAAACATTAAGAAAAAACGCCCCCCCCAAAAGCACTATCATACCTACGGCCATCTCTGAACGAACGGAAAAAAGGCCGTTTTATTACTGCCGTTCCCCATCCGTCTCTTCTTTACTTAAACCCAACTTAAAACTTCTTACCAAATTTCGTGATACTTCTGACTTTCAAATTGAAAAACAGGTCTTATTAAAAACTCAATCATTGGATGAAGCGCTTTCAGATCAACACATTCCAGATGCTGATTTTCTAAAAATCGACGCACAGGGAGTTACTTATCCTATTCTCAGAGGGGCCGAAAAAACCCTGGAAAAGTTGATTGGCTTAGAGGTAGAAGTGAGTTTTATTGAAGTATATGAAGGAGAAATTCTCTTTGAAGAAGTCCATCGCTACCTAAAACAAAAGGGATTTGAGTTATACAACCTTCGTCGCTGCTTTTGGAAGAGACGAAATGGCTCTTCTCATTCCAACGGACAATTGGCTTTTGCTGACGCTCTCTACTTTAAATCTCCAGAATTTCTCCATCAAAATGGCCTACCAAGCGCAAAAATGAAAAAAGCGAGCTTAGCCTATTCTGCTTATCATCAAAGAGATCTGATGAACATCCTCGATCCTTGCCAAAAAAATAGTAGTTTGTGGACTCTTCCAGATTTTCGAGGAAAAGGAAGAATACGCAATTTTCTCTTAAAATTAGCCCGTCGATTTGAACCTAATCAAAAACAGAGCTCGCTTGACTCTACACTTTGCAACCAAATTTACGAATAAACTTCGCTTCGATCAAAAACCTTTCCATCTTCAATTTGATAGACCCGATCACAATTCTCTAAGGTTGAACTACGATGGGAAATAAGAATAATCGTTTTAATACCCTTAAACTCTGACAACGAAGAAATAATCTGGTTCTCGGTTTCCAAGTCTAAGGCGGAAGTAGCCTCATCAAACACCAGAATTTCTCTTTGAAAATAAAATGCTCTGGCAATTCCAATTCTCTGTCTCTGTCCACCAGAAATGTGGTTTCCATTTTCACCAATATTTGTTTCGATTCCCTGGGGAAGAGTTTGAATTACCTCATCTAAGTGAGCTAAATGAATGGCTTGCTGAAGTCTTTCCTGATCAATGATTAGCTCTCCCAGAGCAATGTTTTGAGCAACGCTCATTTCAGCCAGAAAAATATCTTGAGGAATGTAAGCTAATAAGGAAAATAAAGAGGATCTACAATATTTCTTTCCATTGAGAAGGATTTCTCCTTTCTTTGGCTCCAATAATCCTAGAATCAAATTGATCAATGTCGTTTTGCCTGAGCCGGATTTGCCTACAACTCCGATCATTTCTCCTTTTTTAAGAACGATATCGATATTATTCAATGAATTTTGCTCATTCAATGGATACTTATACGAAACATCTACAAAACGGAGCTCCTCAAAATCGTGCATCTCTTGATGCTTTGTGGCCGGAGCACCGTTTAACTCGCTGCCGATCTTCAAGATTTTATAGAGCTTATTGACCTGTTCCGTTCCATGCCTAATTTTCGCCAGGCTTTCACTCATCGTTTTTAACGAGGGCAATAGCCTGATTGTAGCAGCACAACACACAGTCATGATCGCAAAGATATTCGATGTATCCTCAGCAAATTGCGAGCCGCAGATCAACGCAGTGACAATAGAGATAGCCAAGAGCGTCTCAATAAAATAAGAAGCACCTATGCGTATCGTAGCCTCTTTGACTACAGCAAATGAAAATAACCCCGAGGCCTTTTCAATCGAGTTTCTAAAATGGCCCTCTTTATTCAAAACCTTAATTTCTTTATAACCTTTTATAATATAGTTAATATTTCTAATTATATCCGCATGAGAATCTTGAACCAATTGCCCTGCAAAATGCAATTTAGCCCGATTGAAACGATCGTAAATAAAGAGCACAGAAGCCAATCCGACAAAGCAACCTACAGTTAAATAAAAACCCAAGAAATAACTAAAAATCAAAACAACAGAAAGCAAAACTACAAAAGAAGCGACAAATTGTAAAAGCGGAACTAGAACTAAAATCATGAAATAGTTTGTGCTATTTACAATGGTATTAATCACACCAGAAGAGGTCTCTTGCAAATAGAGCTCAAAAGGGACTTCTTGATGAATTCGGACCAATCGAGAAATGAGCCGATTGCATCTCTGATAACAATGACGATAAATCTGATGTACAGAAAGAACGCCGACAACACCCCGGGCAATAAAGATGCAAATAATACAAATTCCCAGCCCGACAATAAATTTTTCAACAGACATTCCTTCTAAAAAACTCAGGTTTTTTCTAACGGACGAAGAGTTGAAAGCCGCTGGATTATTTATTAAGAGAACAAGAGGACTGAGTAAACCAATACCCAAGAGATCCAAAATCGATTGAACCACAAAGAGGAGCGAGAGAAAAAAAAATGATGATGGATCTGTCTTGAGGATAAATCTAATTTTCTGCCAGTGAGATTGTTCCATGTACCTTCAGAAGAACGTTAAAGTGATAGGACAATTTATAGGACTATGGTAAAACATATTCCCATTAAGGGACAACCTTAGGCGCCATTCCTTATGGGTAGACAGAAGTTCTCTAGTCAAAAAAATTCATAAAACACTTAAAAAATCATGAAAATATCAATCTTTGGATTGGGATATGTTGGCTGTGTAAACCTCGCTTGTCTTGCAAAATGTGGATTTGATGTTATCGGCGTAGATGTTAAACCCGATAAAGTATCAAAGGTGAATGCGGGTTTTCCCACAATTGTAGAACCTCAACTTGAAGAGCTGTTTCGCTCGCAACGAAAGAATATTTCAGCAACAACTGACGTTCAAAGAGCTATTCTCGAAACTGATCTTTCCCTCATTTGCGTAGGCACGCCTCCCAGTCCAGATGGGCAACTCAATCTCTCTCATATTTGGTCTGTAGGCCAACAAATAGGTGTAGCCTTAAAAAATAAAAATTCATTCCATGTTATCGCCCTTCGAAGCACCGTTCTGCCTGGCTCATCGTCTCAATTAACAGCTATACTTGAAAAAGCTTCAAGTAAAAAAGAGGGCGATGACTTTAGTGTGATTTACAATCCCGAATTCTTACGAGAAGGAAACGCGATCTACGATTACTTCCATCCAGGTCTTATTGTCCTCGGTTCTTCTGGATCTCAAAAAGCGCTTGATATGTTGGAAGCGATTTACAGTTCTATTAAATGCCCTATAAAAATAGTGAACACAAAAATTGCAGAAATGATCAAATATGTAAATAATTCATGGCATGCATTAAAAATCGTATTTGCAAATGAATGTTCTACTATTTGCAGAGATCTAGATATTGATTCCTATGAGTTAATGAACCTTTTTTGTGAAGACCAAAAGCTCAATCTTTCTTCAGCTTATTTAAAACCGGGCTTTGCTTATGGGGGATATTGCCTTCCTAAAGATCTCCAAGGACTCATATCGATGAGCGAAACCGGTGACGTTCCCATGCTTTCGTCCATCGCCGGATCAAATCGCGCCCACATCATTAACATCGGCAAATGGATCTGCTCCTTCGAGAAAAAAAGAATCCTATTTTTAGGTATCAGCTTCAAAGAAGGGACTGATGACATTCGATTTAGTCCAAAAATTGAACTAGTTCAGTATTTAATCGACAATCATCACACAGTTCATATTTACGATAAAAACATCACACACTCAATTAAAAACAACTTAAACAAAACCTATTTAGAAGATCAATTAGGTCATCTGAATAACCACCTGGTGCATGAACTCTCCAGCATCATCGATGAAATCGATCTCATCGTCCTCGCAAATCTAGAAACGGATTATGTTAAGATTGCTGAAGAGCACAGTTCCCATTTGCTCATTTTAGAACTAACAAAAACCCCCCTTAAATCTTCCTATGGCTATGCTTGGAAACAATGCAATGCCAGCATGCAGCAATATTTATGACCTATAAAGAGGATATCGATCAATTTTGGGGCAATCAATGGCTAACCAATCAAAAAGGGCTAGAAATATCTTCTTACCTCACCCAATACAAATTCATCCGTTTTATTAAACCCATCTTAGATCTCTTGCCCCTCCAGAGTAAAGTTTGCGAAATTGGTTCAGGAAACTGCCAATGGCTCTCCTATATACGTTCATATCGTCCTGATTTACAACTCTATGGCATCGATTTAGCCGATTCGGCGCAGCAATTTGCCTCAAAGTTTGGAATCACTTGTATCCAGTCAGATATACGCGATACTCCTCTCCAGAGCAGCTATTTTGAATTTACCTATAGCTGGGGAGTCATTGAACACATGTTAGATAGCGACCGAGCATTTAGCGAACAATATCGTATTTCTCGAACTTTCGTAGTTGTAGACGTTCCTTGCCGAAATTCCTTACCCTCTTTTCAAATTCGGAGGAATATCAGAAAAAGGAACCTAACCGACTATGAGGCGATGATTGAATTTGGACGCCTATTTACACGTTCCGAATTTCGAAACCTGATTAAAAGCGTTTGTAATCCAACCGATTCCATTCAGTTTATGAATAACTTTTTAGCGTTCCCAAATAAATCAATCTTGGGTTGCAATATCGGTCATGTGCTCGATCGATTAACGCCCGGGGTCCTTCGTTCTCTAATCGGCCAGAACATTGGAGCTATCATTCAAAAGAAATAGAAATTTGGTTTTTTCAGTTAATCAGGCATGATTGCGCTCTATTAATTTGATTTTTAGGATCGGAGTGTCGCTTTGAAAATTTCCGCAACAATTTTAACCCATAATAGCGAAGCCACGATTGGGAAAACACTCCACTCAATCCGAGATCTTCTAGATGAACTCATCATCGTCGATGATGAGTCAAAAGATACAACATTGGATATTGTTCGCTCCATTTGCCCTGGCGCTAAAATCTTGCATCGTAAATTAGATAATTTCGCTCAGCAGCGAAATTTCAGTCTTTCTCACTGTACTTCGGACTGGATTCTCATCATCGATTCAGACGAATTTTTAAGTGAGGAGCTCAAAGCGGCCATCCGTTCTGAAATTGCTAAACCCAGATCCGATATTTTCATTTGCATGAGACTCAATCGCAATTTAGCCGGTTGGGGAAAAGCCAAAATGGATCGCCCTATTTTAATCCGCAAAGGACTTGAGTTCGTCAATCCGCTCCACGAAACTGTCGTAGGGGAAAAAAAGATGCTCTCGGGCAATCTTTACCACGATTGTTGGACAAATATTCACGATTGGGCCGAAGATATGCAAATTTATTCAGCATGGAAAGCTCGCAATTGGGCCGCTGACGATCCAAATCGGTCGATTCTCTTTCTCACTTTCAGACAATTCGCAGCTGCAGGCTATCTATTTCTGAAACGATTTTTTGCTGAGAAGCGCTACAAACAAGGTCTAGGTGGTTTTCTCTATTGTTTTACCTGGTCTTTTGAAGAATTCCTGGTCCTTTTGAAGTATTACGAACTGACACACAAAAATGAAAAATAAAAAAGTTTTAGTTACTGGTGCAGAAGGTTTCATCGGCTCCCATTTGACAGAACTTTTATCCCAGCAATGCGCTCATGTTCGCGCACTCCATCTCTACAATTCCTTCAATGATTGGGGCTGGCTTGAAACAATCGATACCAGCGGAATTGAAATCATTTCGGGAGATATCCGCGATCCACAATCTTGTCGAGAAATGGTAAGAGATATCGATCACATTTTCCATCTTGCAGCGCTGATTGCAATTCCCTACTCTTACAAAGCTCCGCTCAGTTATGTGCACACCAATATTTTAGGCACAGTGAATCTCTGTCAGGCTGCTTTAGATGAAGAATGTGAAAAAATCATCCATACTTCTACTTCAGAAGTTTACGGAACGGCACTTGCGGTACCCATATCCGAAAGTCATCCACTTCAACCCCAATCTCCCTATAGCGCCAGTAAGATTGGCGCGGATGCTATGGCCCTTAGTTTTTTTCATTCTTTCAACTTACCACTTGTCGTCGCCAGACCATTCAACACTTATGGCCCTCGTCAGTCCGCTCGTGCTATCATTCCCACCATTATTTCACAGATCGCCGAAGGGAAAGATGTGATTCAAGTAGGTGATTTGACCCCCACAAGAGATCTTACCTATGTAAAAGACACCTGCGCCGGCTTGATCCATTTAGCAAATACGAGCCATATCTTGGGCCAGACGATCAATATTGGGTCAAATTTTGAAGTCTCAATGGGTGATTTATTTGCAAAAATACAAAACTTGATGGGATCAAACTGCCAATTTATTCAAGATCCGCAGCGGATGAGACCCAAAGGTTCAGAGGTTTTACGTCTCTGGTGTGATAATCAACGTTTGCAATCTTTAACAGGCTTTACTCCAGCCTACACCTTGGAAGAAGGGTTAAAAGAGACCATTGAATGGTTTACACTGCCAGATAACCTCAAACGTTATAAAACCGGGTTATACAATGTCTAAACGAGCCATTATTCTAGCTGGCGGCAAAGGGACAAGACTAAAACCTTTTACAATCGCAATCCCCAAACCACTCGTCCCCGTAGGGGATTACACTATTTTAGAAATCATCATTCGACAGCTCGCCTTTTACGGCTTTACTCATGTAACCATAGCCCTCAATCACCATGCAGAATTGATCCAGGCTTTTTTTCAAAACGGCGACAAATGGAAAATCAAAATCGATTATTCGCGAGAACAAACTCCCTTAAGTACCATGGGACCTTTAAAATTGATTCCCGATCTTCCTGAAAATTTCCTCGTTATGAATGGCGATATTCTCACTGATATGGACTATTCCCAGTTTTTTGATTTCCATGCTGGGGGAAACCACCTATTCACTATTGCCGCTTGTAGTAGAGAGCTTAAAAGCGAGTACGGCGTACTCAATATCGAAGGACAAAATCTTGTGGGATTTGAAGAGAAGCCAGTTCTAAAATACAACGTCAGCATGGGTATTTACTGTGCCAGTCATTCTGTTCTCGATTATATACCTCAGGGACAACCCTATGGCTTTGATCATCTCATGTTAAATCTGATTGGGAAAAAACTACCTGCTAACATCTATCGTTTCAATGGATACTGGCTTGATATCGGTAGACCTGATGATTACGCCCAAGCCATAGATGAATTTCACTTGAAACAAGGAATGTACCTAAAATGAGCATCCTCGTTACTGGATCTCGTGGGTTTTTAGGAAAAGCATTGATGAAGCGCCTCGGTTCTGAAGCCATCGCCTTTGAAGGGGATGTTTGTGAGGCCCAGGCATTTGAGCTTTACAATCAGATGAAACATGTCTTCCACCTCGCTTCCAAAACTTTTGTTCCCAAAAGTTGGCAAGATCCTCACTCTTTCTACAAAACTTCTCTTTTAGGGACCTTAAACGTCTTACAATTTTGCCAAAGAACCCAAAGCTCCTTAACTTATGTAAGCTCGTATATCTATGGAGCGGCAGACCGATTCCCGATTGATGAAAAAGCAGCTCCTAAACCTCATAATCCCTATGCTCATGGGAAACATCTCGCTGAACAGCTTTGTGAATATTATTCGCTCAATCTAGGAGTAAAAATAATTATTTTACGCCCATTTAATATTTACGGACCCGAGCAAGGTACTGATTTTTTAATTCCAACGCTGATTAGACAGCTACAAAATCCTACAATGTCCATCGGCCATGCAACGCCAAAAAGAGATTATGTTTTTGTAGAGGATGTGGTTGACGCCCTCCTTCTTTCTATGCATCGAACCGAGCCTTTTAATATCTACAATATTGGATCTGGAAAGTCGGCATCAGTCTTGGAAGTAGCTCAAATGCTGAAAAAACTCTCGGGCAGTCAAGCTGAAATTTCCTATACAAACATCCCTCGGAAAAATGAAATTGCTGATACACAAGCCAATATCGAAAAAGCCTGCTCAGAGTTAGGGTGGACACCGAAAACCTCACTCGAAGAAGGGCTAAAAAGGCTACTATGAAGTCCATCGTCTTACACCGAGGACGCAATCGATTTGCAACACGAATTTTAAAAGAGATAAGTAGCGTCGACTACAACTTCGATTTTCGGGGGTTTCAAAAAGGAAATTCACTTTTCAATCTTTTTTGGCTCCTCCTTAAAGCTTGGATTACTTCCAAAGAAGTCCCTGAAGCTGAAAAGTATGTGATTGAGGGAGGATTAGTCTTTTGGGTTGGCTACTTCCTGAAAAAACGCCACCCAAAAACCAAACTCATTATTATCATCCCCGAACCCGCCTTTTATCTCGATGCAAGAAAAGGGCGTCTTCAAAAGCTCTTTTTCTCGCTGCGTATGAAAGCTATGCGCAACACGGTTGATCATTTCATTTTTATTTCTGAAATGGTCAAAGAATCAGCCCTCCCATGGATTGGAGATACCTCTTATGAAGTGATCCCATTTTACATTCAGCATGTTCAATCGATTCAACGCCTTGTTCACAAAAACCCCGGTCATAATTTGCTGTTTGTCGCTGAAAGACCAAATGATACAGGCAATATCAAAGGCCTAGATCTCGCCGTACAAATTTTTGAACGACTCCAATGCAAACGAAAAGATGTAAAGCTGCGGATTATTGGTTCTGGAACAGAACACTTGCGCTTCGATAATCCCAATATTGAACCACTTGGATTCGTGAATTTAACAGAAGTTTTTTCTAAAACATCCATTTGTATCCTTCCTGCACGCTATGATGCTTTTCCACTTATCGTTCCTGAAGCGGCTTTACATGGAATTATACCTCTTATCTCAAATTTTGTGGGCAGCAAGGAAATCTTAAAACAAGTAGATGAACGATTAGTCGTAGATTCTTTGGATCTGGATGAATGGGTAAAGAGAATTGAAACCTATCTAGACGCAACCGATCCTATACGCGATCAGATCTATTCTCAGCTTAAGCTCCGATTTGAAGAGCTGACAGAAGAACGAGTTATTGGAAGATATAAACAGGCTGTTGCACAGCGTTAGTCCATCCTCTCACATCACGGGTCAGCGCATACTGAACATCGTATTGAGATAGGTAATCAATCACTTTGGCTAGTTTCTCTAAATTGCGCTTGCAAATTCCATCGAGCAACGCATCTCTTGTCTCAGTAAAATGAAGTTGTATATTGATGATTCCCCGCTTTTCAAGCAGGACATCGATCACTTTTTTGATGATCTCCAATTCCCATAAAATAGAGATATTTTGAGGCACGTTAAATAATCCATCATATATGCAAGGATAGACGTGAGAAACTTGGCGCGACGCATAATTGAGTCCATTTGAAGGACTTGAAAGACAGACGTATTCAAAAGAGTACTTTTTTAATGCCTCTACTAACTGCTGCCTACCCAAAAGCTGACCCATACTCCAAGCAGGTGGCTTAAATCCATCCATTTTAAAAAAGCGACTCAGCCCCTCTAGTCCCTGCTTAATTCTTTCCTCGCATGATTCCACACTCAAAAAATCAAATTCAAAAGGGGCATAGAAATCTGGATAGACAGTTTGCACATGATGGTAGCCATGCAAAGCGACTTCCATCGATTCATGCTGCAAAGCCTTTAGTAACCAATGATCCGGATTGGCTTTTGCCACATTAAAAGGTTCATCGGAAATAGTATTTGATGTGAGACCAGTTTCCGTAAAAATCGGGTTAGGGATAAAAAACAAAGTGTGTTTGAGCTTCGGATAAGCCTTAGAAAAAGAGATGAAAAGATCCCAAATGCCCCCTGGTTTTGCGCCATAATCATAAAATTCAGGACCATCCATCAAGCAAATGTCATCATAATGCAATAGCAAGATAGGTTTAGGTAAACATCCCCTCACAGGTTCGCAGGATAGCTCTTGAAGATAAGATAATGGATGGAAAGCTCTTCGCTTTACAGGCCGAAGCTTCCAGTTAAAATAGGAGCGATAGAATTTGCTTTTAACTTTTCCCCAAATCATAGGAGCAACTCTATTAAAAAAAGGGATAAACTGCAGAGCCTTTTTCTGTAAAACTGCTTTACATCGACTATATCAATCACGCCATGTAGACTAGTCTTTTGGCTACACATGTTAAAAAAAATCGCTCTATATCACCCCAATCTCAATTTACGCGGAGGAGCAGAAAGAAAACTTCTTTTGATTTGCCAAGCTCTGCTTGATAAGGGGCATACAGTTGAATTATATGTTCACCAATATGATTCAAAAGCCACTTTTTGCGAGTTGATTCCGCCTGCACTCAAAATAGAGGTCATCGGAGCAAAAAATAAATCACAATGGGTCCTAAAAATTACTTATTTGGTCTTGATCAGCAAATACGATCTTTTTATCGCCAGTAATTATCCCGCCAATTTTCCTTTGCTTTTTCTAAAACTGTTAAAGCCGCGCAAAAAAATTGCATGGATATGCAATGAAGTTGCCCCTCTTTTACATTCTCCAGCTCCCTGGTGGAAAAAAAAGCTCTTATGTTTTGAAAAATGGGGATGTCGTCTTTTTAACTGTGTCGTCGCCAACTCGTCTTACACAGCCTCTGAAATTTCAAATTATTACAAAGTCAAACCTATTGTGATCTATTCGGGGATTCAACTCCCTCTGCCAAATAATGCAAGTGGCATTCGTGATACTTTGAAAACTATTCAGACAAAGCCTTACCTCCTTATTCTCTCTCGTATTGAAGAGCATAAGAATTTAGAGCTAATCCCTCGGTTATGCGTTCGCTTCCCTGAATTACAAATCATCGTTGCGGGAGTAGGTAATTCTACTTCAAACCTCGTAAATTGGCAGCATAAGCACCAGAACCTAAAATATTTAGGCTCCATTACGCAAGAAGAAAAAATCCATCTCTATCAAAATTGTCTTCTCTTTGCCTTTCTACCCAAAAAGGAGCCTTTAGGGGTCACCGTAATTGAAGCTATAGGATTCAATAAACCAGTCGTTGCTTTTGCTGGTGGAGGCCCACTTGAAACGATTCAAAATGGAATAAATGGCTTTTTAAACAACACGGAAGAACAATATTTTGAATCAATTGAATATATTTTAAAAAACAATTTTCAAATCCCCCGGGAAAAAGGATTTGATTATGTATCCAGCCGTTTTTCTGTTGAATCCATGCAACAAAATTTCACTCAACTTTTTCTGAATCTCTCTTAAACCACAAATCTTCTCTGAATTCCTTATGAATGAAAAAACCAAATGGTTTTAAGAAAGATTCGATTTTTAATTTTGCATCTGGAGTCATTGTTTCAATGAAAATTGTTTTTAAAGTTAGATTCCTTAGAACCTGCTGAGCTCCCCGAAGCACTTCTAAGTCTAGTCCATCGACATCTATTTTTATTCTGGTGGGCATAGGAAGCTGGTAATACTCAATTAAATGATCCAAAGTATCTACGTTAACTTTCAGCTTCTGTTTCACATTACTCTCTCCCTTTTCTAAGGAGTGAAAAGAACTTCCAGGCATAAATGAATTTAAAAGAAAATCGGTAATTCCTTTTTTACTAGAAAGTGCGACTGGAAACGGAAGTATTTGCTCACTTGCTTCATTCGCTAAAATATTTTCACACAAAGAAGAGTAGTTATTAAACATGGGCTCAATGGCTATGCATTTCCGATAGCTAAATTGCTTCACTGCACATAAAGATACGCCCCCGACATTCGCTCCAACATCGAATAAAATATCCTCTTCCGTTCCCTCTTTCAGCCACTCAACTAAATTATAATCATAGAGATAGACATCTCGACGAACTGTATATTCAGGAATCGAATGACAGATCATTTTTATTTTAGGAGCGCCTTTCATTGAGCTAACTAATTTCAAATCCTGAGAAAGTGCTAAAGCACCTTTCGGAAATAACCTAAGCAAAATTTTAGAGAAGGATTTAATTGAAAATAGAACAGTTTTTTTAATTATATTTCTCATATTAATCCGTAAGATTGATTTTAACATTTTTCCCGATGGGTCTCCATTCAGGGAAATAGACAGCCTTTTTGCAGATAATTTCTGTCTCAGTTCCACTTAAAGCAGCTACATGACCAGACAACGAATCGAGCGTATAAATTTTTGTCGCTCTTTTAAAAAGCAGGTACATTCTCTGAATCGAAAGTTGACCTATTAAATTGATACAATGTTTCGCGACATTTGGCATTTCATCTCTAGGTCCTCCGCAAAGGATCACTTGCCGCTCTACTCTAATCAACTTGAGCCATAACTTCTCATCAACCATCTTTCTTTTATCACCTGCAAAGGGATGAATTACAATAAAATCCCCCAAACCATGCTTGAGGCACAGCTGATCGACATATCTTTCATCTTCTGCACTAAAAAATAAAGTTCCCTGCTGAATAGAAGAGGTTATTCCAAGAGGAGCCAATACTTCATGAAAATGCTCGACTTCATGAACACCTTCTTTCCAAGAGACTTGAAGATCTAAGAGAGATCCAAATCCTCCGGTTCCATGGCCGATTAAACATTTTGAGCCAATCAATCTTCCTAAAAGGATAAAATTGCCTCCATAGGCTCTCAGTAGCAAACAAAGATCATACTTTTCTTTTCTACAGCATCTCCATGTCCGAAAGAACTGATGAAAATAAGAAATCCAAAACCGAATTGTTTTGGTAGTTCGAACGTGCATCCAGTGATCGATACAGTAGACCCTTCGAATCGAAGGATTACCCACAAGAAGAGAGGCGGAAGAAGGTTGGCACAACATATCGATGATAGCGTGAGGATACTTTTTCTTAAGCGGGGCAAAAATAGAGGTGGCCAAAAGCATATCGCCCAAATGATCTGGCTTAATGAGTAAGATTCTATCAATTTGAGATGGGATAGGACGCCTTTTATATGGAAAAATACTCAACAGGCTATCAACAAAAGACAAAACAAACAAAACTACCTTATTATTATATAAATACCCCCGATTTAATTTTCTCATTTCTTAAACCAAAATCGATTTTCGATTGCGCCAGAATTAAATGGATAATTATACAACATATTTTTTCCGTATCGAATATAAACACCGAACATTCTTTTAAAATACTCCAGCTTGAGAAGAAGCCACTTAAAATGAGTTTGCCAACTATATCTTTGCACTGATTCAGGAGATGATAAAGACCAAAAAAGACCAAAGTAGGCCCATGCGCTGTAAAAAGGATCTCGATTGTTACCTTTGTCAATTGTTGGCAAAAGTCCTTTGGTTTGCCATTGTCTAACTTTACCCGAAACGGCTTTGAAGAGAGGATCGCTGTGGTCAAGAGCCGCTAGACTAAAAGTGTAGGCCCAAACAGCTCCTTCTTTATCTTGGCAATTGGCTCGATCCCACTGAATATTTCCCTCAGGATCATAATAAGTTTTTAAGGCTTTTATCGCTTGCGCCCAAGAAAATGAGAGAATTTCATCCGAATAAAATCGTAAAAAATAACGGAGCTGCGCGGTGACCATCGCTTGATACAAAATTGGCACCCGATACGTATCGAAATGGTAAGGAAATCTACCAGAAGGAGATTGAAATCCGAGAACTTTTCGAATCACTCTTCTTGCCATCTCATCATATAATCGCTTTCTAACCGATTCCTGAGGGAGAAGTTCGGATATCTCTTTCACAGCCATTGCCGCGAGCAAATTGGTATTTAAAACATTGCTTTTGTTGATCTTCGCTTTTTGTAGATAGCCATTTTGCTCATTTTCATACAGAACATCCGCTATTTCAATCAGACACTGCTGCATATCTTCATTAGGTCTATAACGGACAGCTTCTACGAGAGCTAACAGAACAAAAGAAGTTGTGACAAGGCCAGAAAATCCAACTCCTTCATTGCTTAATCCGTACGCATATTCATCCCATAATCCATCCGCATTGCGAGCCTCTAACAAAAAGTGACAGAGCTCCAACACTTTTCGTTCATCATGATTGCATACAGCAGCGGATAAATGAGCGGCGGCTATTTCGAAACGAATAACACCATTTCTGGCTGTATCAAAATAAGCTTCTTTCTCTTGAGAAAATTGAGAAAAATAACGGAGTAAGACCTCTTCCATGAAGCAGCAATATTCCTTGTTTCTAGCGACTAATCTACATGTAAAACCCTTTTACATGGAACCCTTATACCCTGTATTGTACTTCGATTATATGAAAGTTTGTATTGATGCTAGAATGCTCCAATCCAGCGGGATTGGAACCTTTTTGAAAAATTTAATCGGCCCTCTTTCGGCAGAACCGTTTTCTACCTCTCTCATTCAACATTCAATGCCGATTTACTCGATAAAAGAACAATATACCCTTCCCTTTCTGATCTCTCCTTGTGAAGTTTTTTGGTCTCCCCACTACAACATCCCTCTATTACCCATTCGAGCTAAAACTCGAATTGTAACCATTCATGACGCTTGCCATTTAGCACTTCAAAATACACTGGGATGGAAAGAGAGACTCTATGCAAAAATAATGCTCAGTCAAGCAATCGCTCGTTCCGATGTTGTAATCACCGACTCCTATTTTTCACGCACAGAACTCTGCCGTTTTTTATCGGTTTCCCCCAATCGCATCCAAGTGATTTATCCCGGCGTAAATACCACACATTTTTCGCAAAATTTTTCTGAAAGCCAAAAAGAAGACCTAAGAAAAAAATATTCTCTACCTCCCTCCTTTTTTCTATTTGTCGGAAATATTAAGCCGCATAAAAATCTTCGACTCCTTGCAGACTGTTATAAGCGATTTTCTCTCCCTCATCCACTGGTAGTAATTGGAAAAATGAGTGGGCTATTAAATCCCGATCGAACAATCGATGCATCGGCCATTCAATATGTAGGAGAAGTGACTGATCCAGAATTGCCCCTCTTTTACCAACTCGCAACAGCTCTTGTATTTCCCTCCCTTTATGAAGGATTTGGCCTTCCACCACTTGAGGCAATGGCAGCGGGATGTCCAACCATCGTATCAAATCGCGCGAGCCTACCTGAAGCCTGCGGAGATGCAGCCTACTACATTGATCCTTCAAACCCAGATGAACTAGTTTCTGCTATGAGAGAAGTCGGCTCAAATCCAATCGTTCAAGCTCAGCTGAGAGAAAAAGGGCTCAAACAATCTCTCCGTTTTTCCTGGACAGTTACAGCAGAGAACTATAGAAATATATTCCAACATTTTGCGCGAGAATCCTTTCGATGAAAAAAGCATTGATCACCGGTATTACTGGCCAAGACGGCTCTTATTTGGCAGAACTCCTCCTAGATAAAGGTTACGCAGTCCACGGACTCGTACGCCGTACCTCACTTTCCAATCTGCAACGCATTCAACATCTCAGCAATAATCCCTCTTTGCGAAATCGATTTTTCTTACATGAAGGGGACTTAAGCGATTCTTCCAGTTTGAAAAGAGCGATCGAGGCGATTTCTCCCCACGAAGTGTATAATCTCGCGGCAATGAGCCATGTAAAAGTATCCTTCGATACACCCGAATACACAGCGGATGTAGATGGAGTAGCCGTTTTACGCCTCCTTGAAGCCATTCGCAGTCACAATCCAACGATCCGGTTTTACCAAGCTTCTACGTCTGAGCTTTACGGCAAGGTACAAGAAATTCCCCAGACCGAAAAAACGCCCTTTCATCCCCGATCTCCGTATGGAGTAGCCAAGCTCTACGCCTATTGGATTGTCGTAAATTACCGTGAGTCCTATGGCATGCACGCGTCAAATGGAATTCTCTTTAATCATGAAAGTCCACGCAGAGGCGATACGTTCGTCTCTAAGAAAATCACTCTAGCAGTCGCTCGCATTTGCCGGGGCCTTCAAGATAAACTAATTCTCGGAAATCTCGATGCTAAACGAGATTGGGGTTATGCCAAAGATTTTGTCGAAGGAATGTGGCGAATTCTCCAACAAGATAAACCTGATGATTATGTTCTTGCTACAGGGGAAACAACAACGGTGCGCCGCTTTGTCGAGCTCGCATTTCTAGAAGTGGGTATTACCATAGAATGGACTGGCTCAGGAATAGAAGAAAAGGGAATCGACGCATCGACAAGAAAAACACTCGTCGAAATCTCCCCGGATTTTTTTCGTCCAGCAGAAGTTGATCTCTTGATCGGAGACGCTTCCAAGGCTCGTAAAGAACTAGGTTGGAGTCCTCGCACACCCATTGAAGAGCTAGTTCGTATGATGATCCAAGCAGATCTCGCCACTTTGAATAGCACCAAACGAGCTAATTTGGAGTGTCTTGTTTGAAAACCGCTCTGGTCTACGACTGGTTTGCCGACGGAGCAGGCGGGGGAGAGAAAGCTTTTGAAGCAATTTATGAGCTTTTTCCTTCCCCCATTTACACTCTACTTCGAAGTCCAAACGTCATTCAAGGAACCCGCTACGAACAAGAACAAATTCACACGACATTTATTCAAAACTTACCCCGGGCCTTACGCAGTTACCGCTCTTATTTACCTTTATTCCCTTTCGCGATTGAACAATTGGATCTCTCCTCCTACGATCTCATTCTCTCTTGCTCTCATTGCGTAGCTAAAGGCGTATTGACTCATGCAGATCAAATCCACCTCTCCTATTGCTACACCCCGATGCGCTACGCCTGGGATCTCTACCATCAATACTTGCGTGAATCCAATTTACAAAAAGGATTAAAAGCAAAGATCGCCCAATTTTTTTTGCACTACATTCGACTTTGGGACGCGCAAACAACCCATCGTGTTGATGCGTTTAGCGCTATCTCCCACTATGTGGCAAAACGAATTAAAAAAACCTACGCTAGAGAAGCTCGCGTTATTTATCCTCCCGTAGCAACTGATTTTTATACTCCAGGGACGCAGAAAGAAGAATACTATCTCGCCGCTTCTCGCTTTGTTCCTTACAAAAAAATCGATCTAATTGTAGAAACTTTTTCCACTACTCCAGAACGGAAACTCCTCGTTATTGGGGACGGACCCGATCGGGATAAAATCAAAGGAAAAGCCGGCAAAAACATCGAATTTCTCGGCTATCAATCTAACGATGTTCTTAAATCTTATCTTCAACGAGCAAAGGCTTTTGTCTTTGCCGCCGTTGAAGATTTTGGCATCCTTCCAGTCGAAGCCCAAAGCTGCGGCACTCCTGTAATTGCTCTTGCCCGAGGCGCACTCTTAGAAACTGTTAAAGCAGGACAAACCGGGGTATTTTTTGAAGAACAGACGGTTGCCTCTCTTCGATCGGCTTTAGATCGATTTGAGTCTGGATCAGATTTAGATCCTCTCTTTATCCGAGCCCACGCAGAAAAATTCGGGAAGGAGAGGTTTAATAGAGAATTTCGACTCTGGGTCGATGAAGAATGTGGTCGTACACGTGAGGAAAGGCGTTTATGCATATCTTAATTTTGGCGGGTGGAGGAGGAACAAGACTTTGGCCTTTATCTAGAAACGCTTTCCCAAAACAATTTCTCCATTTTGGTGACCAAGAATCCTTGCTACAAAAAACAGTGAGCCGTTTTCTGCATGCCCCACGAACAAAAAGCATTTCCATTTCGACCAACGCACAATGTGCGCCGCTAGTAAAGCAGCAACTTGCCAAAATTCCCGGCTCCGAAAACATTTACATCATCATCGAGCCTCTTCGAAAAAATACAGCGCCTGCCATAGCCTTTGCGGTAAAGTACCTTCAAGAAGAGCTCTCCTTGTCAGACCGAGAACGCGTCCTAGTTCTTCCTTCTGATCATCTCATCGAACCGGAAGAAGTTTTTCTGCAAGCGCTGCAAATCATTGAGCCTCTAGTCTCCACCCATCTTGTCCTCTTTGGGATTGCTCCCACCAAACCAGAAACAGGCTATGGCTACATTCAGATTGGAGAGACGTTTGTGAATCAAGCCCATCGAGTCAAACGTTTTGTAGAAAAGCCAAACCACACGCTCGCTTCTGCTTATCTCGCTTCTGGAGATTATGCTTGGAATGCGGGTATGTTTGCTTTCTCCATTCAATTGTTTTGGCAACAGCTCGCTATTTATGCACCTGACATCTTTCGCCTTTGCCAGCCTTCCATTGACCACATCCGCTCTCATTTCGACGAAATGCCCGACATCTCATTCGATTACGGCATCTTAGAAAAAACACCTCAAATCTTAGTTTGTCCGCTTTTGGTCAATTGGTCCGATGTAGGCTGTTGGGATAGCGTCTATGATGTCATGAAGAAAGATAGCAATCAAAACGTAAAGTTTGGAAATGTTCTCGATCTCGACACCAAAAACAGTCTCATTATCGGCGGTAAAAGACTCATCACAACAATTGGATTAGAAAACATGATCATCGTCGAAACAGACGACGCTATCTTTATTGGTAAAAAAGGTGAATCACAGAAAGTAAAGCAACTCGTGCAATCACTTCTCGATCGAGCTGCTACTCTTGCTGATCCGCTTTGAGAAGCTCTAAATTCTGGTAATAGCGCATTAAATCCCGAGCTCTAGCTGCATCCTCAAAACGGAGCTCTTTGGCAGCCAATCGCATCTCTGCCTGGCATTCTTTAATTTTTGTCTCTAAATCTGGAATCGTGACGTCTGGCCTTGCAGGTTTTTTAGGAGTAGGCTCTTCTGCTATCCCAAATGTCTCTTCAATCGATGTTGCTTCAAGCCGTTTAGTGCTCTGGGGAATAATTCCATGTTTTTGATTGTAGGCGATCTGATGAGCTCTACGAGCGGATGTAATGGCGATTGTTTTGCGAATCGATTCGGTTTGCTTATCAGCATACATAACAACTCGTCCACGTACATTTCGCGCAGCCCTACCGCAAGTTTGAATGAGAGCTGTTTCCGAACGGAGAAATCCTTCTTTGTCAGCATCCAAAATAACGACTAAAGATACCTCTGGAATATCTAGCCCTTCTCGGAGCAAGTTGATCCCTACCAAGACATCGAATTGCCCTTGTCTTAAAGACTTGATAATCTGCATCCGCTCTAGTGTATCAATATCGGAGTGAATGTACTTCGCTTTTACCCCAATCTCATTCAAATACTTGGATAGATCTTCCGATAATTTTTTGGTTAGCGTAGTCACCAAAATACGCCCGCCTTGAGCTGATTCTTTTCGAATTTCTTCAAGGCAGTCATCCACTTGTCCCTCAGCGGGACGAACGGTGATTTCAGGATCTAATAGTCCTGTTGGTCGCAGAACCTGCTCAATAATATCGCCCTCTGCCTGTTCCACTTCCCACTGACCGGGAGTTGCAGAAACATAAACCGCTTGTTTCATCTTTGTGTATGTTTCTTCAAACTTCAGAGGACGATTATCATAGGCAGACGGTAGCCTAAAGCCAAATTCGATCAACGCCTGCTTTCTGGATCGATCGCCATTATACATCGCATGAAGTTGGGGCAAGGTCTGATGGGATTCATCGATAAAAAAGACAAAATCTTCCGGAAAATAATCGATCAAGCACGGTGGCGGATCCCCAGGAGCTCGTCCTGAGAAGTGACGAGAATAATTCTCAATTCCCTTGCAAAATCCAATTTCTCGAATCATTTCTAAATCATAGCGAGTCCGCTCTTTAATCCTTTGGGCTTCAACCAGCCGGTTTTCTTTTTCAAAGGTAGCAATTCTCTCGGCCAATTCCTTTCGAATCGTTTCGATCGCCTGAAAGCGAACATTTTCTGGAGTTACGTAGTGCGAACCCGGGAAAATCGCAATTTTTTCTAAACGATTCCGCACCCTACCAGTAAGAGGATCGATTTCTGAAATTCGCTCGATTTCATCGCCGAAAAACTCGACTCGATAAGCCATATCATCTTCATAAGCAGGGACAATTTCTAATACGTCTCCTCGGGCCCGGAAGGTAGCTCGGGCTAAATCGTAATCGGAACGGGTGTAGTGCATTTCTACTAAATGCAAAAGGACATCGTCTCGTCTAACTTCCTGCTTTACAGCCAAGTGAAGCACCATCTGACTATAATATTCAGGAGTACCAAGGCCGTAAATACAGGAGACGGAAGAGACAATGATTACATCAGGCCGCTCAATGAGAGATCTGGTAGCGCTGAGACGCATTTTTTCAATTCGTTCATTAATGGCTAAATCTTTTTCTATATAGGTGTCAGTCCTAGCGATGTAAGCTTCAGGCTGATAGTAATCGTAGTAAGAGACGAAGTATTCCACCGCATTATCGGGGAAAAAAGCCTTGAATTCTTGATAAAGCTGCGCCGCAAGTGTCTTATTATGAGCTAATATGAGAGCAGGCCTTTGGCATTTCTGGATGACATTGGCCATCGTAAAGGTCTTACCGGAGCCGGTAATACCCAATAATACTTGCGCTTTTTTCCCATTTTTTAGCCCAGCCGATAGACGTTCGATAGCCTGTGGCTGATCGCCTGTCGGCTCAAATTGGGCCTTTAATTTAAACAAATGACTTTACTTTCTGTTTTGTAACTTTTCTTCCTGGCGGATTTCGGCTCCAAGACGTCCGAGTTCATAGCCATTATAGTCGACAAATTTAAAGAATCGCTCAAATGGTGGCAAGGCGAGACTCGCCTGGCGGGCCATTTCTTGAGCAATGTAGCGGTAAGTGGGGTGGCCAGCAGCCTGAGAGCGGAGCTCACAGAGCCATTGTAGCCCTCTCAAATTGACCTGGAAGTACCAATGGACATTATAGGCCATAGGAACCACATACTGAGCCTCTTCTGGCAATTCGGCAGCGATGATATCAAAAGCCGCTTTGGCTTTATCCATTGCATCCCGGTACTCTTTCTCCATTTCCGTCCCTAGAATTTCAGGAGGAATATAATAGCCATAATCACAGCTCAATAATTGCCGTTCCTGAGTCAACATTCTATGTCGGTGTAAATCTCGATAAACACCGAAATCAGCCAAAATTTCAAATGTAAAGTTGGCGTGTTCCAAAGCGCGCGGAGATTTGTGGCGCCGATTTTCACGACACAAGCTGGCAGCTTCTAAAATATTCGCTAACTCTTCTTCTGATAAGGTCTTGCAATAGTTTTGCAACTCCTGCAAACCGCCAGAAGTACAGCTAAATAATAAAGCTCCTGCGACACGAGCAACTGCATCCGAATCAAAATAAGAGAGTCGAACTCCAGGCTGAGACATCGGTGCAATCTCGCTCGCATGACGAGTCGCAAACTCCCGAATTTCATTTTGCATCGTCTCGGCAAATTGAGCGAATTGCTGATAATGCTTATGACTTGGATCTGCCCGTCTGACAAAAGATGGAATCACTTTCGATAACTCATGATGAGCCCGTTTGCCGATCTCCTGCATTTCAGCTAAATTATGACCGTTTAGCTTCTGGATGAGACCCTCAAAAAAGCGGCCATTTCCATACACGCCCATATTCGTCATCGCGCTAGCAGGCAGTAGACCGCGCAAACAATCGAGCACTTTTGCTCGAAGAGCGGCTGTATAAGCAGCTTTTGAAATCGTTGGCTCTTTCGGAAAACCTTGCTCAATCAATGCAGTAAGAGGCGGGATCAACTTACTGTAAGTTTCAAATAAATGATTGCACGTTTCAACAAACAAGCCTTTATAGGCCGAGGTCATCAAAACTGGTTCGTGATAGAATTGATAATGACCGTTAATTTTCTGATCAAAATAGATATAACGGGTCGATTTCTCAAGAGGAGAGCCTCCGATTCGGCAATCTTCAATCGCCTTTGCAGCAAGCATGGAGACATTTTCTATCGCGAGATGCGCCCCGCCCAATTCCCCAATCGAATCATCTCCATAGCCATCGAGAATACGATCATAGAAATTTTGAGCTTTTTGAATGGCAGCCGTTTGATCTTGCACTGAACTCGCATCATTTCCTTTTCCTGCAATCACAGAAAAAGAGGTATCTTCATTCTGAATAAATTCTTTTAAAAGAAGAGAGCGAAGGCCAAGAGTTGAACGAGAATAACGAGAAAATAAAGCGCCTTTTATGACTTCGGGGAGGTTTCGAATCGCGAAGACATTGCTACTTGTATTTGTAACATAATGTTCGAGAATCTTTACCTGGCTTTCGGTGAATTCCTCATAGCCTTGCAACATCGGAAACCTCCTGAGAAAACGATCTTTCGTTAAGGGTGCCAGATTAACTCTGACAGTTCAAGCGAAAAGCCTATTCCATCTGAGCTAAGGCCTCTTCATCGGATAATAGATGGAGAAAACTTGAATGGGCAAATTGAAAGTGAGCGACATCAGGCCGAAAGGCTTTTTTTCTCGTGTCAGAATATCCGTAACGCAAGCCGACAAATTCAACTCCTCGCGCTTCTGCTGCCCGCTCAATATCTCGCAAATGAGCTTCTTTATCGTTGATGAAAACAATTCGTTTTGGCCACCAACCAATTTTTTCACAGAATTTAAACAAAGATTCACCTTTAGACCTCCCAGAGGTGAATAAAATACCCTCACGAAATAAGACCGTATGTCCTCCAATCGAAATGCAATGATCTTCTTGCGTTGGCGCTGTTTTGGATAAGTCCAATTGTTGTTCTTGCAACTGTTGAACCGTTCGAGTCGCTAAAGCCAAGCCTTGGGTGGTTAATCCCATAACACACAGTCCCTTCTCTTGCATAGATTGGACGATCTTTTCCGATCCTACTTCAACAATCTCCATTTTTGTAAGATGACGCACGGCTTCCCATTCGGCAATGGCTGCCTCCAAAGCATCGCTTTTGCTCAGTCCGCTCTCTTGATGCTGCCTACAACGGTGCATAAACCATTCATCACATCCCAACATCTGCTTCGGAATCAACAGTGTGTCGTCAATATCCAATAAAATTAAAGTATCTGGCCCAACATGGGATTCGATCTCACAAAAATGAGCTGTTTCAAAAATTGTTCCCTGAAGTTGGAAAGCAAGAAGCAGAAATAAAAGACAGTTTTTCATATTTTTCATCCAAAAAGTTAGCATTGATAGCAAAATATTGCCATTCTTGGGAACACAAAATGAGGTCTTTATGCCAGCTACCTTGCCTATTCGTCTACGCCGCAATCGACGAACGGATTCCATTCGTTCACTTGTACAAGAAACTGAATTGAATGCAGCAGACTTTATCGCTCCTCTCTTTGTGATAGAAGGGAACAATCATTCCCTGTCCATCCATCGCATGCCAGGAATTAAGCGTTATTCAATCGATCTCGTATTAAAGAAAATTGAACATCTTTATCTCAATGGAATTCGATCTATCGCGCTTTTTCCCTCGATAGATCCCTCTCTCAA
>JBEHXF010000002.1:0-83025 GCA_048498835.1 Chlamydiota bacterium
GGGCCAGGCTCCTATACAGGTATGCGAGTCGGGCCCAATGCCAAGGACGAGGCGATCATAGGGGGCGGGGTAGCGCTGGAGGATCGATTCGAGTTCGGGAGTGAGGGTTTTGGAGAGAGTTGGCCCGCCGGCGAGGGGAACTTCAAATAAAATTTCGTCGTCTTGCAAGACGGCGAGAAGGGCCCGTTCCGAACTGGTTTCAATCACGAGTGTTTTCATAGCCAAACAGCATAACTGAAAGGGATCGGTCATTGCACGTATTTTTAATCGGTGCTATTCTGACTTGCTTTTTGGTCTGAAGTACCTTAATTAAGATTGTAAAAGAGGTAGGCACCTTGACATACGACGATCTAGAAAATGAGCTAGCAGCGGAACAGACTCCCGACGAGCAGATGGTCGAGGAGACAGAGACGAAGAAGGAAGAAAAAGGGATTTCTCCAGCACTTCCTTATCCGAAGCAGCTCTATTTGCTGCCTCTCAATCGAAGACCGTTTTTCCCTGGGATGGCGGCCCCGATTGTCATTGAGCCGGGTCCTTATTATGAGGTTTTAAAGATCATCGCCAAGACCGAGCACAAGTGCTTGGGACTCTTTCTGACGGAAAAAGAAGACGTCAATATCTACAAATTGGGTTTGAAGGATTTGCACAAGGTAGGCGTTGTTGCGCGCATTTTGCGCATTATTCCGATGGAACAGGGCGGCGCGCAAGTCGTCTTGAATATGGAAAAACGCGTGATGATCGAAAAGCCGATGAAGAGCAAATATTTGCAGGCTCTCGTCAAATATCACGAAGATCCGCCTGTTGAACATTTATCGCGCGAGCTGAAGGCCTATTCGATCAGCATCATCACGACGATTAAGGAATTGTTGAAACTCAATCCGCTGTTTAAAGAAGAGCTGCAGATTTTCTTAGGCCACTCCGACTTCACCGAGCCGGGCCGTTTGGCCGATTTCGCGGTCGCGTTGACCACAGCAACCAGAGAGGAATTGCAGGAGGTATTGGAGACGTTCGATATCGAAAAGAGGATCGACCGAGCTTTGATGCTCCTGAAAAAAGAGCTCGACATCAGCAAATTGCAGAGCACGATCAATCAACGCATCGAAGCGACGATTTCAAAAACGCAGCGGGAATTTTTCTTACGCGAGCAGTTGAAGGCGATCAAGAAAGAGCTCGGCGTTGAAAAAGACGATAAAACAGTCGACATTGAAAAATTTGAAGAGCGGCTGAAAAATAAAAAAGTACCAGACGATGTGATGAAAGTGATCCGCGACGAATTGGATAAACTTTCGGCGCTGGAAGTCCAATCGGCTGAATATGGCGTATGCCGTAACTACCTCGATTGGCTCACGATTGTACCTTGGGGCGTGAATTCAAAAGAGACACACGATCTCAAAAAAGCAGAAAAAGTGCTGGAAGAAGATCACTACGGCTTAAAAGACATCAAAGAGCGGATTTTAGAATTCATCGGCGTCGGCAAATTGACCGGCGGTGTTAAGGGGAGCATCATCTGCTTGGTGGGCCCTCCAGGCGTTGGTAAAACGAGCATTGGCAAGAGCGTTGCGCGCGCATTAAATCGAAAATTCTACCGCTTTTCAGTCGGTGGCATGCGCGATGAAGCGGAAATTAAAGGCCATAGACGCACGTATATCGGTGCGATGCCGGGTAAAATGATTCAAGCGCTCAAACAAGCGCAGACGATGAATCCGGTCATTATGCTCGATGAGGTGGACAAAATGGGAGCGAGTTTCCATGGCGATCCCGCATCCGCTTTGCTCGAAGTATTAGATCCAGAGCAAAATAAAGACTTCCTCGATCACTACTTAGATGTTCGATGCGATCTATCGAATGTTTTATTCATTGTGACCGCAAACGTGCTCGATACGATCCCTGAGCCGCTTAAAGACCGTATGGAAATGCTCCGGCTTTCGGGTTATATCCAAGCTGAGAAGATCGAAATCGCAAAAAAATATCTCATTCCGCGCAACCGGAAGTTGATGGGATTGAAAAATAGCGACGTCACCTTTACAAACGGGGCGATTGCGCAGATCATCAACGGTTATGCGCGAGAATCTGGAGTGCGTAGTTTAGAAAATAATCTGAAGAAGATCATGCGCAAAGTGGCGGTGAAAATCGCCCGTGGAAGTGAAAAGAAAGGGCGTCAAAAAACAACAGTGACCGAAAAAACGCTGACCACCTATCTCGGCAAACCGATCTTTACATCTGATCGATTCTACAAAGTCAACCCCGTTGGTGTGACGACCGGTCTTGCTTGGACTTCGATGGGCGGCGCGACGCTCTACGTCGAATCGGTCAAGTATCCATCTGAGAAGACTGAGATGAAATTGACAGGTCAAGCAGGCGATGTGATGAAAGAATCGGCTCAAATTGCCTGGACTTACTTGCAGAGTACGGCAACCCGCTATGCTCCGGGGATTCCCTTCTTTGAAAAATCGCAGGTGCACATTCACATTCCGGAAGGAGCGACGCCAAAAGATGGTCCGTCAGCCGGTGTGACCATGGTGACCTCTTTGGTTTCCCTCTTATTGAATGTACCGGTGCGAGATAATTTGGGTATGACGGGCGAGCTCACTTTAACAGGGCGCGTTTTGCCAATCGGTGGTTTGCGAGAGAAGCTGATTGCGGCACGCCGCTCAAAAGTAAATGTGCTGATTTTCCCAAAGGAAAATTTACGCGATTATGACGAATTGCCCGATTATTTGAAAAAAGGGCTCGAAGTCCACTTCGTCAGTCATTATGATGAGGTTTTTAAAATAGCATTCCCTAATGAGAAGATGAATGAGCATAAACCGGCCTCCTTGGCTGCAAAAAAAACTCGTCGAACCGCAGCGCATTGAAGAGGCAGTAAACGAGCTTCGAAAAAGTGGAAAAACGATTGCGACTCTGAATGGATCGTTCGATTTGCTCCATGCTGGGCATCTCTACATCATCCACCAAGCGTCGCTTCAGGCCGATTGTCTGTGGGTTGCGCTCAATACCGACCGCTCCATTCAGCAGTACAAGAGCCCTTTGAGACCGATTATTCCACTTGAATATAGGCTCGAAATGATCGCGGCGCTCGAATTTGTCGATTTCGTCACCTGGTTTGATGAAACCGATCCTTGCGCGATTTTAGCTCGCATTCAACCCGACGTCCATGTAAACGGAGCAGAATACGGACAACAGTGTATAGAGGCGGAAACGGTTCGTCTCTGTGGGGGCAGGCTCCATCTGGTTGACCGAATACCGGGCCTGGCTACATCAACAGTAGTGGAGAAGATACGACAATGCGGATAATTGGAACATTATCAAACGAAAATCATGCGCGGAGATTTTGCGCCTATTTAAAACGGGAGCAGATCGCTACTTCTTGCGAAATGACGTTTGATACGACCAACGGGCATATGTCCTATCCGATCTGGGTCCATGACGAAGATAAAATTGAGCAGGCTGCGGGGCTATTTAACGAATTTGAAAAAAATCCGAGTGACCCGAAATACGACGTACCGATCCTCGAACAAGCCGCTCCGGAAGAGCCTGTTTCAACAGAGGATCCTGAAGAGGGGACAAAAGAGCCGCGCGCGCCGACGCGCATCACCCATTTTTTTCTCTTTTTCTGCGCTCTTGTCTTCTTTTTAAATTATCTTCAGGAAGCCGCTCATCCGAACCACCCAGTGACTCCTGTTCAACAGACTCTTCTCTATGATCTTCCACCTACGTTTGCAAGAGTCGAGGAGATTGTAGAAAAATACCAACTCACTCCCGAACAAACTCTCGAACAACTTCCACCGGCCGCACAAGCTGAGGTAGCCGAGTTAAATAAGATCCCCTATTTTCGCGGTTTTTATGATTGGATCTTATTGAAAGTGACAGGCCAAGATACTTTCCTGGCTCTCGGACCGATGTTCACTAAAATTCGAGAAGGGGAAGTGTGGCGCCTGTTTTCGCCTGCAATTTTACACCGCGATTTTCTCCATATCTTATTCAACATGATTTGGCTTTGGATTCTCGGTCGCCCTATTGAACAGAGAATCGGAGCGCTTCGCACGCTCGTACTCACTTTTATTGTCGGGGTGATTTCCAATACAGCTCAATACTTGATGGGAGGCCCTTACTTTCTCGGCTATTCCGGCGTTGTGATGGGACTTGCCGGGTTTATATGGATGCGAGAGAAACTTGCTCCTTGGGAAGGCTATCCGCTTCACCGCTCGACCATCCTCTTTTTGGTCTTTTTTGTTCTGGCTATGGCTGCACTTCAGCTCGGTTCATTCCTCCTTCTTGTTTTCACTACTGTTCAATTCAATCCGAGCATCGCAAACACAGCCCACATTGTCGGGGCCCTGGTTGGTGCGCTTCTCGGCTGCTATTCTTTCTTCGCTTCGAGGCCCATTCAATGAGTATTAGAGATTTAACGATTCTCGGCTGTTCTAGTCAGCAACAAACCCGTTTTCGCAATCACGGCGCTTATCTTCTCCGTTGGAATGATGAGGGGCTTCTCTTCGATCCGGGAGAGGGGACGCAGCGGCAGTTTATTTTCGCCGATATTCCCCCCCCTTGCGTAACGCGCATCTTTATTAGCCACTTTCATGGAGATCATTGCCTAGGGCTTGGCTCGATGCTCCTTCGGCTCAATCTCGATAAAGTGAAACACCCCATCCATTGCTATTATCCAGCGAGTGGGAAAAAGTTTTTCGATCGACTTCGCTACAGCTGTATCTACCGCGAAAATATTGAAGTGATCGAACATCCGGTTAAAAAAGAGGGGCTGGTCGAAGATGATGGAAAGTTTCGAATTGAGGCTGCTTTTCTTGATCACGGTGTAGAAAATATAGGCTGGCGGATCACCGAACCCGATACGATTAAATTTGATCGGACAAAACTCAAAGCGCATGGACTCGATGGACCGATCATTCGCGAACTCGAGCAGAAGGGTAAAATTACTTTCGATGGCAAGACGGTCTATCTCGATGAGGTGAGCTCGCCGCGTCCAGGCGATGCATTTGCTTACGTCGTTGATACCCGCCCTTGTAAAGCTGCTCTCAAACTAGCGAAGGGAGCGAAGCTTTTTCTTTGTGAGGCGACCTATAGCCATCAAGAAAAAGAGATGGCTCATGAATACCATCATATGACTGCAATTCAAGCTGCGGAAATTGCCAAAGAAGCGGGCGTAAAACAGCTCATCTTAACCCACTTCTCCGCTCGGTATCGCGATCCAGAAGAACTCGGCATTGAAGCGCGAACGGTCTTCCCCAACACACTTGTAGCCGAAGATCTCAGACGCTTCCCTTTCCCCAAAACCTAAGAGGGTGTTCTGTCAGATTGAGTGGATAAACGAGAAAGATATCAGCGCAGAAGAAAAGCAGAGGCGCTGAGACGCAGAGAAGAAATGCGAAAGTAATCAAAATTCAGAATTCCTTCTAGATGTTGTTAGTCCTCAAAAAAGAACAGGATAAGTAGGATCGACAAAGTCGTCATGATAAGCAGGATTATCTCTGTGTTGCAGGGCTTCCCTGCATCTTGCAAATCCTGGCTGTTCCTCCCGCGAAGCGGATCCTCTCTTTCTTTTCGACTTAAACTTTTTGAGTGGATAAACGAGCTTTACAGAACACCCTAAAAATATCAGCGCAGAGGAAAAGCAGAGGCGCTGAGACGCAGAGTGTAACTGAAAAGAGAATCATTTCTTTTTCTCTGCATCTCTGCGCTGATATTTTTCTCGATATTTGTTAATAGTGTCTAAAAGCCGAGAGCTAGCGAAGCGTACCCGCCTCTCATAATTAGGCCGCGATTTCCATTGAAGAATTCGAATTGGTTTTGTGGAAGGCGGTTTTGATTGTAGAGTTTATGCCATTCCCAGCCCACTTGTGCGCTAATCACTAGCGCTTTATACAATATTTCCGTTTGCCAGCCGAGAGCGGCTTTTGCGTCTAGTGTCCAAGTGATATGAGGTAAGAAACCAGAATGACTGTAGAGAGTTGTATTCAAATAACGCTCGCGCTGTTTTAGAAAGAATCTTCCTCCCAAGATCGAGGAAGAGAGATCTCCGAGTAAGCTAAACCCGTACCCGAGCGAAATACAAGGAGTAAAACCGAAGTCTGGTCCCATGCCAAAAAAGTCGTTTTTCAGCGTGAGCTTGTCCATCCCTTCATCGAAGACGCCGCCGCTATAATAAACAGTCGCCGTCTGATCGAAAAAAGCGGTGCGGAGCGCGGCATGGAGTTTGACAATGAGCCATGAAGCCCATTTCCAAGGATAGGCGCCGCCGAGATCGAACACGTTATAGACCAGCCGCCAATCTTCTTTTCCGCTCGTCACAAAGTTCGCAGCAGTCAGACTAGGATCGAGCGATAAGATAGGGAAAAAACCAGTTGAGCCATCGGTATACTTTTCGCCATGTGCCTTATTTTCGATGAACATCCACTCAGCGATGCACATCCACTTTGTCAGTTGAAATCCGGCGTTGACTCTTACGCCAGAATTCCACTCAAAATGGGGAGCGACAAGAGAGCTATTTGTAAATGGCCCACCCGCGCTTTCAGCATTGGCAAAGGAGAGGCGATTTTCTTGCGCTTTCAGCAAGAGCATATCTCCCGAGAGCCATACGTGGGGTAACGTTTCCACTTTTTGCTTCTTCGTTGGGGGCATGGCCGCATCATCAGCAAAAAGAGAAAAGCTTGCTAAAAGAGAAAAGATCATCCATTTCATCATAGTTGCCTTCTTATTTCGGCTGCAGCAATGGCAAATGCGCAGGCCACATTGAGCGAATTTTTGGCGCCAAACATCGAGACTTCAAGTACGTAATCCGCTTGCGCCAGACTCTCTTTCGAAACGCCATATTCTTCATTTCCCAAGATAAGTGTAAAGATCTTTGGAAAAATAAACTGAGAGACTGGGATCGCTTCATCGGACGTATCCAGCACAATGATCGGCCGTGGTAACGAAGCGAGCTCGATGCCTTTAAAGCAGGGGACAATTTCTGCTGCGCCCAGAGCTGTTCGCTTCACTTTATCATCGTCGATAAATGGCGTCTTTTCAGAAAAATAAAGATTCCCAATCCGCAGAGCTTCGCACGTGCGCAAAATGCTGCCCACATTATAAGCGGACCGGACGTGATCGAGGTAGATCGCTGCAGGACCAAAGGGGAGCTTAACGATTCGATCTCCCGTTCTAATATGGGGCAAAATATGGTGTTCTTTCACCCTCAGTCCCGCCGCCGCAAGGTGCCAGTGGTAACGATCGGCGAGAGGCTCTAAATCAAAAGCTTCATAGGGATTTAGCTGGAGCCAATCTAAAAGAGAGGCGTAATATTTGACTTGTTCTAAAGGAAGCGGTTTTCCTTTCAAACGCTCTTCATAGATGGAGCGCAAGATCTCGGCACATTTCCTGTGCCGCATGTGAGGCTCTAAGTTTAGAAACTTCCGCTTAGTGAACATTCAACACCTAGACTCTTAGGTTGTTCAGTATATATTGACTTGTTACTTCTTGTGAAAAATATTTGTAACACTCTAAATGTTAATTAGATACATTATTTTTGAGACGATAAATGTTGACAATAAATTGGCTTTTGTTGACAATGGGGTCATCGAAAATTGACAAAGAAGATGACAAAAGTAAGGCCGAGAGGAGAAGTGGTCCGCCGTTTTATTCTGGATCATATAGAACACCATTCTACCGATATAGCTAAGCAAACGGCTAATCATTTTAATATCAGTCGTCAAGCTGTAAACCGTTACCTCAAGCAGCTCGTGCAGGAAAAAGTATTAACAGAAGTAGGGTCAACGAAGGCTAAAACTTATAAATTAGCTCCTTTGCTTGAATGGTCTGGCTCTTATGATTTAACGGGAGAATTAGAAGAGCACGTGGTCTGGTCTCAGGATATACACCCATTGCTAGGAAAGATGCCTGATAATGTGACTGAAATTTGGCAGTATGGTTTTACTGAAATGTTTAATAACGCCATCGATCATTCAGGAGGGACTAAAATAACTGTTTTTGTGAAAAAAACTGCCGTCACCACAGAAATAACAATCGCCGATAATGGAATCGGTATTTTTAGGAAAATTCAGAAAGCTTTGAATTTATTAGATGAGCGCCATGCAATTTTTGAATTATCAAAAGGAAAATTGACTACAGATCCTTCTCGGCACACAGGGGAAGGAATCTTTTTTTCATCTAGAGTCTTTGACGATTTTGCTATTTTTTCTGGAGCCATTGTATTTTCTCATACATTTGGGGATCACCATGATCTGCTTGCCGAGCTTCCTCAAGTGGAAGAGGGAACTTCTGTATGGATGAAATTGAATAACCATACGGCGAGAAGACTTCTAAAGATTTTCAAAGATTACCAATCTAATGACGAGGAATTCCGTTTTAATAAGACTGTGATTCCCGTAAAGCTAGCTCAATATGGAAATGAAAATTTAATTTCCCGTTCTCAGGCTAAACGGTTGCTGGTTAGAATCGAGTTATTTCAGGTAGTCATTTTAGATTTTACCGGTGTAAAGATGATTGGACAAGCTTTTGCGGATGAGGTGTTCCGCGTTTTTGCCAAGCAGCATCCGAATATCGAGCTACGTTTTATTCATGCGAATGAGGAAATTGAAAGCATGATCAAGCGGGCTATTCACAATCAAATGGCTCCCTAGCCATGCATCGTGCCACGTCGATGGTTCTTCTCTTTCAGGAGAAGAACCTCGGCGGAAAACTCTTCATGTCGGATTATTTAGAGGAGGCTTGGAGCTTCTTTTTGTGGGCGAGGTATTCTTCGAGAGGTCCTTGGAAGAAATGGACGCCATCTTCTTCAAAGGCGATGATCTTGGTTGCAAAGCCGTTGATTAGATCTCGGTCGTGCGATGCGGCGATCGCGGTGCCTTTGTAGTCTTCCAGGCCCCATGCGAGGGCTGAAACAGCTTCGAGATCGAGGTGGTTGTTCGGCTCATCAAAGAGGAGGGTGTTGGGAGCGGTGAGGAGAAGGCCACCGATGATGAGGCGCGCTGTTTCTCCGCCGGAGAGTGTGCGGACGAGCTTGAAAGCATCATCTCCGCTAAAGAGCATCTTGCCGAGGACGCCGCGTGCGTCTTGGTCAAAGACAATTTCTTTTCGCTCTTTTAACCAGTCGAAAGCGGTGATATCGGTATGCTTATCCACTACTTCACCGTGATTTTGGGGGAAGTAGCCGATTTCCACTTGGTGACCGAGAGTGATTTTGCCGCTGTCTGGTTGTAGCTGTCCTGCGAGGAGCTTGAGAAGGGTGGTTTTGCCGCGGCCGTTATTTCCGATGATCGCGATTTTGTCCCCTTTATGGATCTCACAAGAGAAGGGTTTGAATACTTGGACGCCATTGTAGGACTTAGTGACTTTGTCGAGCTTAAAGACGACTTGACCCGAAGGTTTTTCGGGTTGAATGAATCGGATGTAGGGGCGCTGAATGTTCGATTTTTTTAATTCAAGCGGCTGTAGTCGATCGATTTCACGGACGCGCGATTGCACCTGGCTTGCGCGTGTACCTGCACCGAATTTTGCGACGAATTCTTTGAGCTGAGAAATCTTTTTCTCTTTTGCTTTATTCTCTTCTTCGGCTCGAGAACGGACGGCCGTTTTAGTCACTAACATCGCATCGTAGTTGCCTGGATAAGTGATGATCGTTTCGTAATCGATGTCGGCAATGTGCGTACAGATGGCGTTGAGGAAGTGGCGGTCGTGGCTGACGACGATCAGGGTGCCGTGGTAGTTGAGAAGAAATTCTTCAAGCCAGGAGATCGATTCGAGATCGAGGTGGTTCGTCGGTTCGTCGAGGAGCAAAGCTTCGGGATTGCCGAAGAGGGCTTGGCAAAGAAGAGCTCGGAATTGCCGATCGGTGGGGATTTCGGCCATTTTTTTGCGCTGCTGCTCTTCTGGTATGCCCATGCCGGCGAGGAGCATTTCTGCTTCACTCTCTGCGCTATAGCCATTTTCTTCTGCGATGATCTCTTCAATTTCACCCAATCGAATGCCCACCGCATCGGTCATTTCAACTTCATATAAACGGTCCCTTTCTGCCAGCGCATTCCAAAGGCGAGTATTGCCCATGATGACTGTGTCGAGAACGGTCATGTCGTGGAAATCTTCAATTCGCTGCTTTAAAAAGCCGACCCGTTTTGGCAAGGTAACAGACCCTGAAGTGGGTTGCTCGACGCCCATGATGATTTTCAGCAGGGTCGATTTGCCAGAACCGTTAGGTCCGGTGATCGCGTAGCGGCAGTCCTTATTGAACGTGTTGGTCACGTCCTCAAAAAGAGTCCTTCCGCCAATTCGTTTAGTGATTTTGTTTAGAGTAATCATAACTTTATCGAAATATGTTATCATAAAGGAAAAGAGAGATGCAATGGACTTTTCAGTTGCGGCCGAGACCTTTCTCAATCATCTCAAGTTGGCCAAGGGCGTCTCTGAGCATACTCTACGCGGCTACTCCCTCGATTTTCGCTCTTTTTCGCTCTTCGCCGGCGATGAAGCCAAGCAGTTAGGAACTATATCTAAGCGGCTCATTCGCAGGTACTTAGCTCATCTTTATGAAACTAAAGCTTCCACTCGGACCGTCCTTCGCCGCCTCTCGGCCCTCCGGAGTTTTTATCGCTACGCCATGCGGGAAAAAATGGTTCAGGAAAACCCCCTCGAAGAGATCGACAGCCCCAAAAAGGAGAAAAGGCTACCCGTATCCATTACCTACGACCAGGTGCAGCTCCTCTTTGCTCAGGCCGACCTCTCCTCCTATCTCGGCTTTCGCGACCGAGCGATCATGGAGCTCTTCTACAGCTCTGGTCTTCGACTCAGCGAACTTGTCGGTCTCAATCGCCGCGATTTCGATCAACGCAACCAAGTTCTGACGATCTATGGAAAGGGGAAGAAAATGCGCCAGGCTCCGATAACAGAAACTGCCGCAAAGTGGCTCCTCGATTACCTCAACCATCTTGAGCGTCATGTGGAAAATAAAGAGCACGATGCGGAAAAAGATAAAGAGGCGGTCTTTCTCAATAAATGGGGGAGGCGCCTCTCGGCCCGTTCTGTCGATCGAAACTTTGCCGCCTATCTCAGGGCGACTGGCCTTTCAGAAAAAATCACGCCCCACACCATTCGCCACACCATCGCGACCCATTGGCTGGAGCATGGAATGGATCTCAAAACGATCCAGCTCCTCCTCGGTCACACTTCATTGGCTACAACGACGATCTATACGCATGTGTCGCCGAAGTTGAAGCGGGAAGTTTACGATAAGGCTCATCCCCGAGCTTAATCCTATAAGAAATCACAGAGTACACAGAGAAGAAAGAGAGTCACACAGAGAAAAAATTCTCGATTTTGGTTATTTTTTAATTTCTTCCTGAGAAGGAAATAAAATCGACAGCGCTTTTTGCACGTGCGTGTCGTTTAGCAACCGATTGGGATTCACATAAATAAAGCGATCAGAATAGCGCTTAGAAAAGTCCAGATCTACATCGTCTAAAATAATAAAGTTGGAGATCTCGGGGTGGTCACGCAGCCACACCTCGATTTCGCTGGCTCGACTATGGGAAGGGAAATAGGGAGTTCTGTCGACGATGTCTTGGGAAAAAGAATGAAGGGCAAATACCTCTTTTAAAGTTTCCACATTCTGGAGTTGAAAGTCTCTCGTAAGATCCACAGTCAATCTCCAGCTAGAAGAGAGTACGATCTTGAGTTCCGCAACCTCTTTAATTTTAGAGATCAAATCGTGTAGGTGCTTTAAAGCGTCAGGGGAAAAAAAGTGCGTCTTTGCTTTCTGGTGAACGTGGTGATAAGCGGTTGGTAGGGTGTCTCGGTCAGGAACTGGGCTGAGCAGCTCTGCCATTTTCCCATTCAAGATAGGGGGCTTTAGATTATCATCGTAGATCACTCCGTCGATGTCGAGAAAGAGTGCGACGGTTGGTTTAATGCTGGCCATTGTTACACTCTAAAAAAAAATGTGCAGGGAAGCGATAAGCCGGATTCTGTCGTGAACGATCATTCCTCTAGGAGATTTGTCGCCAAATCCCTCTGGCGGCCAGCTTCGAGCCTCGCGCGGAAGAGCGCTGGGTAACGGCTCCTATTAGGCCTTGCTTTGGATAGGGTTTACAACGCCTCCGATGCCTCGGAGTGCGATTGGCGCCTAACGCCAAACGTTTCAGTCTGTCCACTTCTTGCGAAGTGGCGAAATGGTTGCTGTTGCACTTTCCGTGGGCTCGCGCCCCCCAGTGATTACCTGGTATCCCTTCCTATAAAAAGTCCGGACTTTCCTCTAGTTGTGTCAGGGGTAGCTAGGCTGTGGTAAATCGATACGCGGGCTTGCCCGCTTCAATTTCCCTTTGCCTATCCCCCCTGATTTATGCTAGCGATCGTCTACTTTCCTGCACAAAACGGTTAAACGCTGGCGGCGACGCGTCGACGGCGGCGTTTTGGAGATGTATCGGAGTCATCTGCCGGTTCGCTGTCTTGCCAGTAGTGAATGCGAGAGCAATGTTCGCAGAAGATGAGGCGCTCGCCTTTTCGGACCACGTTCTCATGCTGGGCTGTCAGGGTGATGTGGCAGCCGCTGCAAGTGCGGTTCTCGATCGGCACAACAACGCGATCTTTTTTGTTATTGAGAAGACGCTGATAAATGCGCATCACTTCTTCGTCAGCTGTTTTAGCGAGAGCGTCTCTCTCTTGTTTGAGTTCTGTGCCCTCTTTGTTGATGAGACGGATGCTCTCTTTGATCTCGTTTTCCAGCGTGATGCTGCTCTCTTCGGATTGACGGAGAGAATCTTTGATCTTGTTGAGGATCTCTTCTTCGAGGTTGCGCTTGTCGATCATGTCACTTGCGATTTGTTCGGTTGCAATGCGCTCCCGTTCTGCTTGTGTCATCTCTTGCGTAATAGCATTGAATTCGTCGACTTTTTTGACAGAAGCTTGGCGCGACTCGAGCTTTTTAATTCGCTCTTTGATGTCGACGATTTTGCTCTCTTGTGCGGCGACGGAGCGGCTCAATTCGGCGATCTCGGCCTCTTTCTCCACTTGCTGTTTGGAGAGTTCTTGGCGTAAATTGTCGATATGTTCCAGCTCTTGAAGGCGCTCTTTTTTTAAGCGCATAAGGCGGATCATCTTCATATCGAGTTCTTGAATATCTAGGACGACCTTGAGCGAATGTAGCATGAAACCTCTAGAAAAAGACTTATTGGAATACAATACTCTCTTAGGCAGAAAATCTCAAGCGCTATTCTTTCCTGATTAGTTTAAATTTAAATTTGCTATGGTTGTTTAAAAACGGCTGGAGGAAAAAATGGAAGTGATAGACAATCTCTCTCTTGTGAGACCAGGCGGTAGAATGACGACGTCCTTTTTAAAGAATTACTTTGCAAAAGTCCCAGAAGCCAAGCGCACCTCGGCAGCCATCGCCTACATGGCCTCGCTCGATTCAGTCCAAGCCTCTTTTCCCGACATCGCCGACAGCATTGTCAAAGAGCTGCGCGATCAACGGACGCACTTAAAACTCATCGCCTCTGAAAATTATTGCTCTCTGCCTGTGCAACTTGCGATGGGAAATCTCCTCACTGACAAATACAGCGAAGGATACGCGGGCCACCGTTTTTACGCAGGCTGCGAAAACGTCGATGCGGTGGAAACGCATGCGACGGAATTGGCTAAAAAAATCTTTGGCGCCGATCACGCCTACGTTCAACCCCACTCTGGCGCCGATGCGAATTTGGTCGCTTTTTGGTCGATTCTCGTCCACAAAATCCAGAATAAAGAGGTCGAAGCTCTCGGCAAGAAAAGCATCGATGAGCTCTCTCCGGATGAGCTCGAGAGAATCCGAAAAATCATGATGAGCCAAAAAGTGATGGGTCTGGCCCTGGGTTCGGGGGGGCACCTCACCCATGGCTATCGACATAACGTCTCGGCCAAAATGATGCAGTCGGTCAGCTATGAGGTCGACGCCGAAACAGGTCTAATTGATTATGCAGCACTGGCGGCTCAAGTAAAACACGAAAAGCCCCTCATTTTGATCGCCGGTTATTCAGCCTATCCGCGCCTCATTGACTTTGCCAAAATGCGGGAAATCGCCGACTCAGTCGGGGCTGTTTTAATGGTCGATATGGCCCACTTTGCAGGTCTTGTGGCTGGCAAGGTGATGAAAGGCCCTTATAATCCGATTCCTTACGCTCATATCGTCACATCGACCACTCATAAAACCCTGCGCGGTCCGCGCGGCGGTCTCGTCCTTTGTACAAACGAATTCAAAGAAGTCGTTGACAAAGGTTGTCCGCTCGTTCTCGGCGGTCCGCTTCCTCATGTGATGGCGGCGAAGGCCATTGCATTCAAGGAAGCAGCAACTCCCGCTTTCGCGACTTATGCTCATCAAATTGTGGAGAACGCGCAGGCACTTGCCGATGCATTCATGAAACTCGGCGTTCGAGTATTGACTGGCGGAACAGACAATCATTTGCTCTTAATCGATGTGATGTCGAGCTTTAACATCAATGGTCGCCAGGCCGAATCGCTCATGCGCGAAGCTCGTCTGACCGTAAACCGGAACGCGATTCCGCGCGATGTCAATGGAGCTTGGTACACCTCGGGTGTCCGAATGGGTACGCCGGCCACCACAACGCTTGGCATGAAACCAGAACAGATGAAAGAGATCGCTTCGATCACGTTTGATTTATTGAGCGAAGCAAAACCGGAAATTGTCGAAAAAACGGGGCAATTTTCTCGCGCTAAAGTTCGCATCGAACCGCGCATTTTACACAGGGCGCAGCACCGTGTAGCCGAGATCTTGAAGGAATTTCCCCTTTACCCAGAACTCATTGTCGACTAAAACAAGAAAAAAGGAACATTGGAGAGAAAACTATGCCAGAAACTGAGCGTCTAGAACCACAAACCAAAACGGTCAACGACAAGATCGATTTTGCCATCTTGGATAAACGACGTGTGTTCCTCTCCGACGCGGTCGATTCCGATTCAGCGCGCGACATCATCCGCAAATTGTGGTTCCTCGATCACATCGCCCCCGGTAAACCGATCCTCTTCGTGATCAATTCTCCCGGTGGTTCGGTCGATTCCGGCTTTGCGATTTGGGATCAAATCAAAATGCTCCATTCTCCTGTTGTAACCCTCGTCACAGGGCTCGCTGCTTCGATGGGCTCGCTCCTCAGTCTCGTCGCAGGCAAAGGAAAGCGCCTTGCTACACCCAACGCACGCATCATGATTCACCAACCGCTCATTGGCGGTGTAATCCGTGGTCAAGCAACCGATCTCGACATCCAAGCTAAAGAGATGTTGAAGACTCGTGCGATGCTGGTCGATATCTATGCTGAAGCAACGGGCAAGGATGCGAAGACGATTGAAAAAGCGATCAACCGGGATAACTGGATGACTGCTGAAGAGGCAAAAGAATTTGGTCTCCTCGATAAAATCGTCACCTCGATGAAAGATCTTGAGTCCTATCTCAAATAAGTACTCGGGCGCCGGAAACACCTTTCTTTTAATTGATGACCGGCGCCTCTTATTCCAAGACCATGATCAAATCCCGGTTCTTTGTCAGGAACTAGATGGATTGATCCTTTTGCAATCGGACCCTCATGCCGATTTTCGGATGCGTATTTTCAATGCCGATGGAAGTGAAGCAGAGAGTTGTGGAAACGGTCTTCGCTGTTTAGGCCGCTTTCTTCTCGATCTCGGATTTCCGCCTCAAAGCTATCGGATTCGAACGCATGAGCGGTTTGTCAAAATCGATTACCCCGATCATCGGATCGCCATTTCCATGGGAGAAATAAAAGACCTCAAGCTGAATCTTGAAACAGAATATGGAATTGTCCACTTTCTCGATACCGGCGTGCCTCATCTCGTCTCTTTTGTCCCGGATGTCGATGCAATGGATGTTGCAAATCTGGGATCTCAGCTCCGCCATCATCCACTTGTAGAGCCGAAAGGGGCAAACGTCAATTTTGCCACTCTTTTGCCCGATCAATCTCTTCGAGTAAGAACGTATGAGAGGGGAGTTGAGAGGGAGACTTTGTCTTGTGGAACAGGAGCTTGCGCCGTAGCATTTTTAGCCCAAACGCTTTTCCATTTAAAAAGTCCCATTTCTCTCCAATTTCGAGGCGGGACTCTTGAAGTAGCGATTCAAAACGGTCAGTGTGAATTGATCGCGACCGCTACTCGTCTGACTTAGTTTCTTCTACGTATACCTTTCGCGCCGGATTTTTTAGATTCACCACAACGCGCGATCCAGGAGTGATGTGAATGGCCGATCTTTCTTGTATTACTTCTCGTCCGTCTTCTTTTGAAATCTTGACGAGTTGATAGGGATATTCTCCCCCTTTTTGACCGGCTACTTGATCGAATAGATGCTGACAAGTCCGGTTCATTCTCGAGCAGAGTGGATAGCGCGCCACTAGCTTGTCATCTAACGAGGGCGTTTCATACAACTCGAGATACCATCGATCGGACAAGTTTTGTGGTGTTTGCAAATGGAAATCAAAAGTGTGTTCAAATAAAGGTGACCGGAGCGCCTGTTCTGGGGAGATCCGATTTTCATACACAAAAATTTGTTCAAGCAGAGCGATGAAAGAATCGATAAATTCAGAGGGATCTTTCCGATCGCTCGCCGCTTGGGCAATCCGGAATTTCCAGTTAGTATAAAGCTGAGGGCTTATTTCTTGTTTAAATTGGATGCGGCCATTCATGCAACTTGCATACTTTTTTAAAATTTGGGAGTCCCTAAAGTATGCCTCGGGAATAGGACCGAATGTTTGAGCATATCTTTGGAGAATTACATTTCTATGCACATTCCAATCAATAGGAAGTAAAGAAACTGGATAACGAGTCATGTATAGATCGAAAATGGTCGTTGCGAAAGCCCAGAGATCAACTGAGTGACTGTAGGGAGTTTTAAACATCACTTCTGGAGCCATATAAGCGGGAGTACCGATTGTACGCTCAGAAGTATAAGTTTTATCTGGTTCTACTTCAACGGATAGGCCGCCGTCAATGACCGTAGTTTGTCTTTCCTCTGTGCTAAAAAGGATGTTTGCAGGTTTTAGGTCTCGGTGAATCACCCCATTTCGTTTCCAATGACAAAGGGCTTCTAAGCCTTGTTTAAAGATGAGGATCAGATCTTGTGTAGAAATGGGTTTTTGAGATTGAAGATCGTCGAGATTGCCTGCCGGAATTAGATCGGTGATTAACATTTGCTCGACATCCAGGGCTGCGTGAAGTTGCAGCGTGTGGGGTGTGTGGATATTTCTTTTGAAAAAACTCAAGTCGGAATGGTAGCTTTTCTCTCTGATTTCGGCTGTGTTCTGCGGGTCCTCATAATTAGGTTCTTTTAAGGCTCTGGGAGAATGTTGTCCCGTCGAAATTTCCCAGACTATTCCAAAAACGCCCGATCCGATTTTCTTGATGAAATCGACCGTTACGTGACCGGTTTTTTCTGTCACTTTCGTGCCATCTGATTCAAATAGCAAGGCTTCTTCACCTCTGTATTTTTGAATAGAATCTGAAGTTAATTTATGTGGCGTTATAGATGACATTATTGGTCCTCTTTTTCTTCGCTTAATTCGATTTCATTTTTGTCCTCATCAAGTCGTACTGTTAAATGAGTTCCTTGGCTGATCAATCGAGCAGGGAAGTATTTATTCAGAACAAGCTTACTATTAGTCTTCTTGTGTATTATTGGTGAATATACTGCCTTTTTTTTGCCGAGCGTTTGCTCATAAAGATGTAGACAAGTGTCGTTGATTCGCTGGCGCAGAGGATACTCAGCAACAGATTCGCCGTTTCTATCCATCAACTCAAGAGACCATTCTCCCCGCAAATTATTGGGAACCGACAGATGAAAATCGAAAATTGGTTCGAAGAGAGGAGATTGAAGCGCCTCTTCGGGCTTTATCCGATTTTGATAACAGAGCATTCTTTCCAGCAGAGAGATCAATTGCTCCGTTTTTTCAGGCGAGTCTTTTCTTTGATGACCCCAGGCTCTCATGAGCCCACGCCAATTTTTATTGCCGGCTGGAGTGAACTGTTCATTAAAAATGACCTTTCCCCCTTCTTTGCGAGCGACCTCTTTTATTCTTCCTTTCTCCTCATCGAAAAAAGAGAGAGGAATTGGTCCTAGAACGTGCTCAAATGTTTGTCCGACTTGATGGAGTGGGGTGTTAATTTTGAACGGAAGAAGATTACTATGCCCTAAATGGGGGACATAAAGCTTGAAAATCATGAGTCCTAAAAGCCAAATGTCGACGGAATGATCGAAGCGATTCTTAAACCACATTTCAGGCGGAGCCATATAGGGAGTTCCTCTCCAAGTTCCTGCGTGGGTCTGGCCGCGTGGGATTTTAGAAGAAAGCCCTCCATCGATCAAGGTAAGCAGATGGGCTTGTCGCTCGTATAAACTGTTTTCAAATTTTAAATCGAGGTGGGCGTATTCGTTCGCATGCCATTTTGACAGCGCTTCTAGGCCTTGTTTAAAGATGAGGCAGATTTCTGATAAGGAGAACGGTTTTTTCCTCGCTTCAATAGCTAAGTTCTTTATTGGAATAAAATCGAAAGAGAGCATTTTTTTGGGGAAATTGCCGGCCCGAAGTTGAAGGGTGTGTCCAACGCCGCTATTTTTCCTGAAAAACAGATACTCATGTTCGAAAGTCGAACTGTCATTCGTGGTGTCGAACTTGAGGGCACGCGGCGAATTTCGTTCATTGGGATAGGCGAGATAGACGTGTCCAAACGCGCCTTTTCCAATTCTTTGAACGGCAATGCATTCTTCTAAAATCCCATTTTCGTTATCGCAGGCGCCGTTTCGAGCGCGAACTGTAAAAGTTTTGGTGTCTGCGCTTTTGATTACGCCCAGCTGAGGAGCGGGTTCTGGGGAAGGGGTTGGAATGGGAGAGCTGGAAGGGATGGAAAGAGGGGTTAATCCGTTCATTGGCCTTTTTTTCCTTTTAATGAAAATTATAACATAATAAATGTTTTTTTATAATTTCCGATTATCCCAATTTATTTAATATTATCTTTTAGAGTTCAAAAATTATAGCGGAGTAAGCTGGTTGATTGCCGGAATTCTTTTTCTTTTCCGATATCGTCCAATGATTTACAGTATTTATCCCTATAATGGAGATTTTTTCTTATGAAGATTGGCGTCCCTAAGGAAGTGAAGAAAGATGAGAATCGGGTGGGAGCGACCCCAGCGACCGTCCATGCATTTGTGGCAGCAGGCCATTCGGTCGAGGTACAGAGTGGGGCAGGGGCCAATATCGGGTTTACCGATGAGATGTATCAGAAAGCAGGGGCTCACATTGTAGGGTCGGCCAAAGAGGTTTTCCACAATAGTGACATGATCATCAAAGTGAAAGAGCCGCAGGCGAGCGAATTTCCTCTGTTGAAAGAAGGGCAGCTTTTATTTACCTATTTGCATTTAGCGCCCGATCCAGAACAGACGAAGCATCTGTTGGAGAGAAAAATCGTTGGAGTCGCTTATGAAACGGTGACGGATGATTTGGGTCGATTGCCTCTGCTTGTTCCGATGAGTGAAATAGCCGGCAGACTCGCAATCCAAATCGGCGCGACCGCTTTGCAGATGATCAATGGAGGCAGGGGAGTTCTATTGGGCGGAATTCCAGGTGTTCGCCCCGCAAAAGTAGTCGTGTTAGGCGGCGGCATTTCCGGCACGGAATCGATGAGAATGGCTCTCGGATTGGGCGCTGATGTGACGTTGCTCGATCGAAATTTAAATCGATTGAGAGAATTGGATAAATTGTATGCGCCTGGTTTGAAAACTTTATTCTCAACGCCGGCAGCTGTCGAAGAGGCGGTTTTAGGGGCCGATTTGGTGATTGGAGCGGTCTTGATTCCTGGCGCCCAAGCTCCTAAATTGATCACACGCGAAATGTTGAAAAAAATGAAAGCGGGTTCGGTGATTGTCGATGTGGCGATCGACCAGGGCGGTTGCACAGAGACGTCGAAAGCGACCACCCATTCCAATCCGACCTATGTTGTGGATGGGGTGGTTCATTACTGCGTCGCGAACATGCCTGCAGCTGTCGCCCGCTCGTCGACCGAAGGACTGACGAACGCGACCCTTCCCTATGCATTGAAATTGGCGAATAAGGGCTACAAGCAGGCGATGCTAGAAGATCCCCATTTGATGAATGGTCTAAATGTCTACTTTGGAAAGGTGACCAACCGACCAGTCGCTGACGACCTCGGGTATGAATATTGTGATCCAGCTGCAATTTTGAGAGAGAATCCCCATTCGTTGAAAATGGGCTGTTGTGGCGGCAAGGCTCACAGATAGAGCGGTTTCCGTGTTCTCCTAGAGGGAATAGGCCAGCGGGTATTTGATCTTATTGGCATTTCCCCCATAGAATGAGGGGATGGTGCCCATGAGAGATGTTCCCGAATTCCTACAGGCCTTCGCAAAGCAGGCAGATGAGCTCATTCAGGCTAAAGCCGTGCGGGAACCTCTGTTCTCGCGCGGCACCTACCAATTCGAAGTGCGAGAAGGGAAAAAAAAGAATGCTTATTTCCCTTTTCTCCAACTTTCTGACGATGGGCGTCTCAACGATTGTTTTTGTACTTGCAAAGTCTCTGAAGCGGGTCATGGCTGCCCGCATCTAGCCGCTGCCTATTTGCGCATCTTCAACGGCACTGAAGAACCTCTGCATATCCGTTTTGAGCGCTCGTTATGGAATCGGCTATTTCAAATGTCAGCCAAGCGGCATGGCTATGACAACGATTGTTTGAAAGAAGAAGGAGAGGGTTTTTACACCTGCGAATCCAAGACGAGGAAAAAACTTTTTTCCATTCAATCAAAGACGGCTGCTGCAAAGAAGAAACTAGCTGGCATTGTAGGTCCCCGAGAGCTCGAGACGGAAGAGACCTCCATCAAATTTTCCAATCTATCTTCCGAAGAGATGGCCCAGTATCGGGCCGGGGAAGCGAGCCACCAGTTCCGCTATGAGCTGAGCTTTTGGTCTGATCTGGCCAAGTGGCTGATGTATTTGGAAGATGAAGGCGAGCCGTACGAAATTGTTTTTGGCGGCGAGGCGAATGAAGTTCCCCATGATGTGACCCTTTCTTTTCCTCAACTCGGAGTCTGGTTTTATATTTCCGATGTGAATTGGCCTTGGTTGATTCCCGCTCTATCAACAGTTCATTCTCCACTTCGCGTGTTTGAAGAAGAGGACCATTCGATTGAAGGAATGGAATACGATCCGAAAAGCCGCTCTCTTGTCATTCGACATCGGGGCGGCTTGCCCACCGGAGAGAGCGATTTTCACGGGGTTTCGGTTGGCGATTGGCTCTTTGTCGAAGGGAAAGGTTTTTATCGACGTCGCAGCGATCCGATTTTCCAACAAGAGACCATTCCAATAGAGAAAATGGCAGAAACCCTCTCTCATTCGAGAAAAACATTAGAGCGCTATCTCTCGATCCATCCCGAGCCAGTTCCTGCCCAATACCGCCTCTCCTTTGATGGCAGTCATTCGCTTCACATCGAACTCTATGTAGATCAGCCGGGCGATTTAAAATCGGATGAAGCGGCTCTCTTTCCTCCCTGGGCCTACGTTCCAGGAAAGGGATTTTATCAATTAGAAGGGCTTCTCTTCCCTGAAAAAGAGAAAGTCGTCCCCAAAGCAGAAGTGGCCGACTTTATTAGCCGCCACCGACTTTGGCTTCATAATTTCCCCGGTTTTCACACCCATTTGGGGAGTTTAGAAGCGCATCTGACCTATCACTTGAGTTCGGACGATGAACTTTCCTTCGGCGCTGAACTGAGTTTTCCAGAAGAATTTGAAGAGACGGTTGATTTCGATGAGTGGGTTTATATCAAAGGCTCTGGCTTTTACATGAAAAAAGAGAGTCGAGGTCGGCTCCCCCTTCATCCTGGCCTCATCTTGAAAAAAGAGGAAATTTCCGATTTTCTCTCAAGCCACAAAGAAGAACTGGAACAAGTCCAAGGTTTTCTCGCATCTCGCCCGATTGTCGAGCAGGCAGGTCTTGGGGTTGGACTCAATGCGGACGGATTGATCAAAGTAGAACCTCATATGAAATTTATCGAGGGGATCAACCCAGCCGATGTGAAAATTTTTGGCGATTTTGTCTATTTGAAAGGGCAGGGCTTTTCCGAGGTGCCGCCAGGAGCCCGTTTGCCCGAGAGATACAGAATGGCGACGGTGATTCCCGCGTCTCAAGAAGCAGCTTTTTTAGCTTTTGAGCTGGAGCCTCTCAAGCCCTATCTTCTCTCGATCGATACACGACTTCAAAAACCGTATAATCTCCGACTTAAAATTAGAAAAATTCAGCGTGACCGGCGCAAGCGAGGGCAAGAGTGGCTCGTCGATCTCGTCTATGAATCAGATCTCGGTCAAATCGACATCTTCACTATATGGGATGCATTCCAGCAGAGAAAAAAACATCTCTTTACGCCGGCTGGTTTGATTTCTCTGAAAGAACCGCGCTTCAATTGGCTCAGACAACTGCCCAAAAAAAGGCTCGATCGAAAAAGGGAGATGATTCGGCTTAATACCCTCGAGTGGATTCGGCTCAGCGTCTTTGAAGATATTCAAGAACCGAAAGGGAAAGATCCCGAATCGATTGAGACGAGAAGTCTTTTGCAAGAATTGCAACGCTTTGAGTCGAATCGGCTCCTCGACATCTCAAAACTCAAATCGGTCCTTCGCCCTTACCAAGAAACGGGTTTGCAGTGGCTTTGGTTTCTCTACTGCCACGGTCTTTCGGGGCTATTGTGCGACGATATGGGGCTTGGTAAAACACACCAAGCGATGGCGCTTCTCTCGGCCGTTATGCAAGAGGATACAGAGCGGCAGAATAAGTACCTTGTCGTTTGCCCCACTTCGGTCATTTATCATTGGCAAGAGCTGCTCCGTAGATTTCTGCCCGAACTTCGCGTCTCTACGTACTACGGACTTGAGCGAACCCTGGAGACTTTCGAAACGGATTATGATCTCTTACTCACTTCCTATGGAATCCTCCGTACCGGTCGCGATGATCTCCGTTCCCTTTCTTTTGAAGTGGCGATTTTCGACGAAATTCAAATCGCTAAAAATAGCGCTTCTCAAACGCACCAAGCGCTGCGCAAACTCAGCTCAAAGATGAAGCTCGGCCTCACCGGAACGCCCATCGAAAATCGGATCCGCGAACTCAAGTCGCTTTTCGACATCGTTCTTCCCGGCTACATGCCGTCTGAAATCGTCTTCCGCGATCTCTTCGTTAATCCGATTGAAAAATTCCGAGATGAAGAGAAAAAAACGCTTCTCGCAAAGCTGATTAAGCCCTTTATTCTTCGCCGCAAAAAAAGCGAAGTTCTCTTCGATCTGCCAGAAAAAATCGAAGAGATCTCTTACTGCGATCTCTCAGAAGAACAAAAAGAGCTCTATCGCGAAACCGCCTTCTCTCTCAAAGATACTCTTTATCACGATCTCAAAGATCCGGGAAAACCTGTTCCCTACGTTCACGTTTTCTCTGCCCTCTCTCGCCTCAAACAAGTGTGCGACCATCCCTCTCTTCTCGTTGGAGATGTGAAGCAATACCAACAGCACCAATCAGGTAAGTGGGATCTCTTTGTTGAGCTTCTCTACGAAGCGCGTGACAGCGGTCAAAAAGTGGTGGTCTTTTCTCAATATCTCGACATGCTTGCGATCATCGAGCAGTACCTGAAGAAAAAAGGGATTGGTTACGCTTCGATCAAAGGCTCTACTCGCGACCGAAGTGAACAGCTTCGCCGCTTTCGGGAAGATCCCACTTGTGAAGTTTTCGTCGCTTCGCTCCTCGCCGCTGGGGTCGGGATTGATCTCACCGTCGCTTCCATCGTCATTCACTACGACCGTTGGTGGAATCCCGCCAAGGAAAATCAGGCGACCGACCGCGTTCACCGGATCGGCCAAAACCGAGGCGTTCAAGTCTTCAAACTTGTCACAAAGCACACCATTGAAGAGCACATTCACGATCTCATTGAGCGGAAAAAAGGTCTGATGGAAGATATCATCGGTCAAGATGAAGCCGACCAGATCAACTACCTAAGCCGAGAAGAACTCATCCAGGTCTTCGAGACCATGATGAAAGACGTCGAGTAAATAACGACTTATTAGAGAAGAAAAAGAAATAACAAAGATCGCCATGCTTCATGGCGATCTTTGTTATTTCTCTTCCATGTTAGTAGACGTAGGGGATGAAGGTGTAGGGGACTGTTTTGCAGTATTGGTCCCAGTCATCGCCATACTTTTGCGCGCAGCGATGAAGATCGCGCTGATAGCGGTGAGCGATCATGCTCATGAAAAAGAGCGGATAGAGATAGGGAAGCGCTCCGCTAAATCCACAACTGAGTCCCCAGGTGAGGGCCATGACGGTGTCGGCCGTGTAGTGGATTTTGCGTCCATAGCGATACCAACCATCGACGAGAAGCGGATCTCCACAAGTTGTTTGGATCACTTTAGGATTCTTGAGGGTACCCCAGGGAAGCTGGGGGAAGGTTTTGCGCTGCACAAAGGTGCCGCGAAGCTGCATGCGGAAGCGGTTTTTTTGACTGTTGGCTGTGTCCCAAACATAGTAGGCAAAGAGAAGGGTAGCAAAGAGGAAGATGAGAAAGGGAGTGGAGTGTTGGGGATTGTTTTTGAGGATGTAGAACGACTGAAAGCAATAGACAAAAGGTACGCCGACATAGTTCCAAAAGATGAGCATCCAGCCGAATTTTTCATAGAAAATATCCCAAGTCGTCGGAATGCATTCTTCTCCTTTCATACAGGCGTTGGTATAAAGACCATGCGCCAGGATCATGAAGCACATGGAAGGAGAGACATGCCCATAAAGTTCGTGTTGTTTCGCAGCGGCGGAGAGAGTGAGGAAGAAGAGGAGGATCCAAGGGATCCGAATTTCTGAAAAGAGTTTGAGGTCGACGCCGCCGATGCGTGGATTCAAGGTGACGCCCATAAAAAAGTCATAGATGGGATTTCCGGTTGGGCGGCACTGATTTTTCGATAAGATGCCTTGTAGATAGAGTCCCAACGAAAGGAGATTTGCGCAGATGATCCCCACAGAGATCAACGGCCCCATTTGATCAGCTAAAATGGAGAGAGGAAACACGCCGGTATAGTGAAGTAAAAAAGCGGTGGCGAGAGTGATATACCAAGAGCCGATTCCGTTGCACAAGTAGTTGAGTTGCCGATTCCCTTCTGAGGGAACAGGTAGGCCTTTTACAATCAAGCCCGGCACAAAGCGCGCTAAGGCGAATTGAAAGGCCAAAAAGCCCAAATAAATGGAGGCGGCATAAAGCGTGGGGGCAGCGCCCTCTGCGATTGCATGGATCAATCGAGCGAAAAAAGGGCCGATATCGGCAAAAGAAGAGGGGTAGAGAAGCCCTCCACTCGCATAGGTGAGAGAAATCCAGAGGTAATAGACGAGGAAGTGGGAGAAGAGGATGATGACGGAAGTGCCAATAGGCCCTCCAAATTCATAAGATTTTTTATTCATATCGGCTAGATTTTCCTCTTTTTCCCGAAATAGCGCTAGAAAAATTTTTAATAATTGAATAGGCGGAGCGGCGCATGGTATACTTTTTGGAAAAATAAAAAGTTTATGCTGCCAAAAATTGCTATCGTAGGCCGCCCCAATGTGGGAAAATCGGCCCTCTTTAATCGGATCTGCCAAAGACGCCTCTCCATCGTAGATGAACAGGAGGGAATCACGCGTGATCGCCTCTATTCCACGACCGAATTTTTCGGCCGCCCTTTCGAATTGGTCGACACGGGTGGTATCGATCCATCTGGCACCGTTCCGTTCAATCAAGAGATCAAGCAACAAGCTTTATACGCAGTAGCTGAGGCAGATGCCATCATTCTCGTCGTCGATGGTCAAGTGGGGCCCACTCTCTTGGATCGCGACGTGGCGAAGATCTTGCTCAAGAGCAAAAAACCGGTGGTGGTTGCCGTCAATAAAATCGACCGGAGTGACCAAGAAATCCGGATGCATGAATTCCAAGCATTGGGTTTTGCCGAGATGGTTCCCGTATCTGCTCTGCAGGGTTATCAAATGGCTGAGCTATTGGAAAAAACATTGGCTCATGTACCGGAAGCGCCTGTCGAAGAAGTGGAATTGGAGACATCGGGAGAGACCATTCGCGTTGCGATCGTCGGCCGACCTAATGTTGGCAAATCGACTCTATTGAATGAACTGCTCCATGAAGAGCGCTCCATTGTCAGCCCGATTGCAGGCACGACGCGCGACGCCATTGACGTTCCAATTGAAGCCGATGGCAAGAAGTATGTTTTGATCGACACCGCGGGGATTCGACGAAAGAAAGCAGAGACTGAAGTGGTCGACAAATTCGCCGCCATCCGAACGGAACAGGCGATCGATCGAGCCGATGTGTGCCTTCTCGTCCTCGATTCGTTTGAAGGGATCACAGCTCAAGAGAAGCGAATCGCGAGCCACATTGAGGCGAGCGGCAAGAGTTGCATCCTTCTGTTCAACAAATGGGATCTAGTGAAAAACCTGCGGATGGAACACGCTCTTCGCGGAGTGCGCGAGGCAGTCCCATTCCTCGAGCATTGCCCGACGATTTTCCTTTCCGCCCTTTTGCAGCGCAATCTCGACAAGATTTTCCCGCTGATCAACAAAGTGTATGCTGAACGCTACCGCCGCATCACCACGGGTCAGCTCAATAAGTTCATCGAGGCCTGCCTACAAAAATATCACCCGCCTCTCATGACGGGTAAACGGCTCCGCATTTACTACATGACGCAAGTGCAGACAGCGCCACCTAAATTCGTCGTATTCTTAAACAATCCGACGCTCATGACCGATACCTACAAAAAGTATCTGATCAATCAGTTCCGAAAGACCTATCAATTTTCGGGCTGCCCGATTGAATTTGAGCTGCGCGGTAAAGAACGGCCTCACATGCTCCCCAATCAGCCAGTGCCAGAATTGACTGCATCGAGACAGCCGCTCCTCATCGATGAAGTAACCTCTCCAGCTACTTAACGTTTACATTTTCGGGGTCCTATTCTAAGATCCCGATTATGGATTTAGAACTCTATTTGTGCCGCCATGGCGAAACGGAATGGTCGCTCTCAGGTCAACATACGGGCGCAACCGATCTCCCATTGACACAACAGGGCCGAAAACAAGCGCTGAGTTTAAGTAGACGTCTTCACAAAATTTCTTTTCCTCTCATCTTCTCAAGTCCTCTGGAACGGGCTGTTGAAACTTGTGAGCTGGCAGGATTTAAACCGACTCTCGATCCTGACCTGGTTGAGTGGAATTACGGCGCTTATGAAGGGAAGACACATCTTGAAATATCTAGACAAAATCCCAATTGGGATCTCTTTCGTCAGGGCGCTCTTGGAGGAGAATCTCCCTCAGACGTCGCTCAACGAGCGGATCGCTTTCTAGAGAGGATAAAAAACGAAAAAGGCCCCATTCTCATTTTTTCTCATGGTCATTTCTTACGTATGCTAGCGGCTCGTTGGCTTCAATTAAATCCGGAGCAGGCCCGAAGCTTTTTTCTCACTGTCGCCTCGATCAGTATTCTCGGATTTGAACATCAAAAACCGGTTCTTAAATTGTGGAATGAAACGTTATGATAGGAACACTTCTGTTACTCGCTGCTCACTTAGCTCCGCAAGAAGCTCTCGATCGCCTGATCCAGGGAAATCAGCGCTACATGAAAGATCAATCCGAACATCCCAATCGAACAGCGGAGCGGAGAAAGGAGACCTCTGAATTGCAAGAGCCTTTTGCAACGATTCTCGGTTGTTCCGACTCGCGCGTCTCCCCCGAAATCATTTTCGATCAGGGCCTTGGCGATCTATTCATCGTCCGCGTAGCTGGGAACGTAGTAGGGGATACGGAGCTTGATAGTATCGAATATTCAGTGCTCTATCTCCACTCTTCTCTCATTGTTGTCCTAGGACATGAAAACTGCGGCGCTGTCAAGGCGGTGATTGCAGGGACGACCAAAGATATTGAATCGGTGGCAGATCTAATTCAGCCCGCCGTGGATCGGACCAAGAAGATCAAGGTCGATCGGCTCGATCAAACCATCAAGGCCAACGTCGATGAGATGGTCGCTCGTCTCAGAAAAAGCCCCCCGCTTAGCAAGATGATTCGCGAAGGTAAACTCTCGGTCGTCGGCGCTTACTATGATTTCCACAAGGGAAGAGTCGAACTCTTAAATTAACAAAGATCGCTAAGAAACAAGGGAAGAGTCGAATATTTAAATGAACAAGGATCGCCATGAAACATGGCGGCAGGATCACTGCGACCACCCCAAAAACGAAGCGTTTTTAAGGTCCCCGATCGCAGTGGCAGGATTAAATGAAGGCTTCGCTAGCAAATTTCTCTGGATGAACAAGTCGTTTTATTTGAATTTTTTTAGTGGCGAAGTTCACAAGCAACCCATCTTGGATATCCGTGACTTTGAGATAATTGATGAGCTGTGCTTGATGCTCTGGAAGGAGTGTCTTGCAACTTTTCACTTCGATAATGACCCGATTTTCTATAATCAAATCAGCTATGAAGATTCCAGCGGGCTGACCCTGATATCTTACTTGAAATGGTTTTTCAATTTCTACACATAGACCTGTTTTTTTTAAGTCAATAACCAGGGCATTTTTATAAATCGATTCTAGAAATCCAATTCCCAGTTCATTTGCCACATTGAAGCAGCACTTTAAGATATTTTCTTTGAGGACGTAAGACATATATTTATCCTGCCACTGCGATCGGGGTCCTCAAAAACGTTTCGTTTTTGGGGTGATCGCAGTGATCCTGCCGCCATGTTTCATGGCGATCCTTGTTCATTGATTTTCTGTTTTATAAAGCATGTTAATTCTTGGGATCGGCGAGCCATTTAGGCATGACGTTGTTCAGATAATCCATGAATTTCCAGAGGCCTACTCGGTGTTCGACCTCACCGAGCCGATTGGTTTTTGCCTCCGGGAAGGCGATCCCTACGCCGTAGAGTCCGGAGGTGATTTTGCCCGTCTTGTCGTCATATTGCTCAACAGCGGGAATTTTTCTCCGTTCAAATCCGACGGTGTAGACGAGTTTGGTGCATTCGGCAAGAGCTTGTTCGAATCGCGGATCGGTCACAAGAAGCCGCTCGAGCCGTTCCGGGGGATTTTGATCGAGATGATCTTTTGCCCACTGGGCAGAAAAACCTTTTAGCCCTGTGTCATCGAACTCGATCCAATCCTCGTGGTAGATGGCATAACGATGGGGACGGCGATAAAATTGGATCACTTTTTTGACTGGCAAGAGAAGGAGGTTCGCCATGGCCAGAACTGCAGAATGGGATGAACCGAAGACGCCAATGATGTCGTTTGGCTGAACGTTTTGAGCTAAAAGAGCTGGATGGAAAGCTGTCTCCAAAGGGATCTCAGGCTGGGTGTAGGTGAGCTTTTTCGGCTCGCATCCGATGGCGAGAATCACTTTGTCCGCTGTGATTTTTTGCCTCTTGGCGATGATTTCCCAACCTGGGCGAAGGTCCGTTACCCAATCTTGAAAGCAATTCACCTGTTTTCGCAATTGATCGGTGATCCATTGAAGCGGTTCGACCGCATTTTTCAGTTCGCAGGTTTCTTGTGAGGGGAGTTCTTCAATCGCAAAGGGGAGAGGACGCTGTGCAAAACGGAATGATTTGCAGTTTTGATAGAAGCGGAGAAAGAGGGCGACACGCGTATTGCTGGGAACGAAGGTCCATTTAGAGCCTAAGTCTCCTACTGAAAAAGAGGGATCAATCCAGGCGATTTCATGTCCTGGTACACCGAGATCGATTAACTTGCCGACGGCTGCGATGCCAGCCGGTCCTGCGCCAATAACCGCCCAAGAAAATTGATTCATACTTGCTTCTTTAATCTCTCAAGATACAGAAGTGTGGGATAATCTTCAGGAAATTTCGCTTGAATAGCGCTGAAGAGCGTTTTGGCTTCTTCAAATTTCCCGGCGTGATAAGCTTCGTAAGCTTGTGCAAAAGCGGTGCAAAGCTCTTTCTGGGCGTCGGTCACACACAGTTCAGGTGGTCCTTCAAAAATACCGACTAATTCAAAGACCCTTTCTTTCCCTTTTTTACCTCTGATTTCAACGTAATCGAGTGGGCGAATGAGAAATTCTGTCTCGACCAGTCGCGCCGCTTTTTCACCAATGATGATTTTGGTCCGGTAATCTTTGTTGAGCGATTGCAGACGTGAAGTGGTGTTGACGATATCGCCGAGAGCTGTGTAATTCATTCGCTCAGTGGTGCCGATATTGCCGATAATCGCCTGTCCGATGTTGATTCCAATGCGTGTGAAGAGGACTGGCGCCCCCACTTCCATTTGATGTTGATTGAATAGGGTGAGCTGATGTTGGCAGACGAGCGCAGTCAGACACGCTGTCGCGGTGGGATTGGAGAGATGTTCTGGCGCGCCCCAAAAGGCCATTATTCCGTCGCCGAGATATTTATCGATGGTACCGTGATTGGCCAAAATAATATTGGAGAGAATTTCGAAGTAATCGGCGAGCATGAGGTTGATCTGCTCGGGAGAAAGGGTTTCCGAGATCTTGGTAAAATCGGTGATGTCAGAAAAGAAAATGGTCACTTCTTTATTTTCTCCGCCCAGAGTGATCTCATGTCCTTGCTCAATCAGCTGTTTGACCACCTCTTTTGGAATATAGCGACTAAATGATCGAATCGCCGCTCTCATCGCAGCGATAGACGAATCCATGAGATTGATTTCGAGAATATTAGAGGGAACTCTGGTTTGGCTGTCAAAGTCGAGATGTTGAATTTTTCTCACCTCTTTGGATAACTCGACAATCGGTTCTGAGATTTTATTCGAATAATAGGCAACTAAGGCAGCAGCTAAGAGAAGAATTAAGATCGAAATGAAAAAAAGACGGTGTTGCGTTTTAAACATGTCTTCAAAAAAGTCATCCAAGGGATCGATCACTCCGATTAACCATTCGCGATCTCCAGCGATATTGAAAGGATGGATCGAGGCGAGGTAATCGTTTTCTTCTTCTTCGAGAATGAAATCCGATCTTCCGATTTTTTTGTATTTTACAAACGCATCGGCGACAAAGGGACGGGCCTCTTCGGTTAGCGGATCTTTGGTGTGATTGGGAACAATCACAATTCCTTTCGGGTCCAAAATGAACGCTCGGCCCCAACGGCCTATTTTTTGTTCTGTGAGGTAATCGGAGAAAATATTGAGCGAAAGGTCAGCTCCGATAATCGTGAGCAATTTTCCTTGTTTATCGTAAATCGGTTTTGCAACCGCAATGCCTGGATCGTTTGTCGGATCGTAAATAAAGACATCGGTCCAATAGAGCTCACCCGTTTTCTCGGCTCCTGCATACCAGGGGCGTATGCGAGGATCGTATCCTCGATTCGGAATGGTCTCTGAAGAAATCACTTTTAAATCGGCATCGAGATAGGACCAAATTTCATTTTCTACGCTTCCAATTCGATCCAGAACAATCATGGCGTATACAGCGCCTGCAGGCGCTTTTTTTTGCGATCCAAAGTAATTCGAGTTACCTGTGATGGGTAGATTAAAGACCGCCAAAAAACTCCCATCGGGAGTTCCGGCATAGAAGGCATAAAGATGGGGATGAAATTTTACCGTTTCGAGGAAATAGTCGATCAGTTCTTGATTGTTGATATTAATGCCAGGATGCCTTTGATAAATCCCGACAGCCATTTGAGGCAGTCGTTCAAACTCATGTAAAAGGCACTGAATTCGGGCGATAATATAGGAGCTTACTCGCTCCATGTTTACTTTGGCGAAGTGAAGAATCGATTTATAATTGCGCGTGTAGGTGAATCCAATGATGGTTGCAGAGGAAAAAGAAAGAAGCGCTAGGAAAATAATGAGGATATGGACGCGGAGTTTCCGATGCTTCATCTTGAGTCTCTTCTTCCGTACCATAAAAAAAGATTGGATTCCTGTCAGCAGGTTAAACGTTGACTGAAGAAAATATTTGTAGTATCCAAGAAGAGATACTACAGTCCCCGCATGAAAAAAGCGTTTCCAGTCTTTGCTCTGCTCATTCCCTTTTTCTTAGAGGGAGCGACACTCAATGTTACTTCGACCTCTGACGATCCGATGACGTCAGGGACTCTTCCCTATGCGATCATCAATTCGAACGCGGGCGATACGATCGATTGCGGCGGAACGGGAGGTATTGCAGGGATGACGATTACCCTCACTTCTTCTCTTCCTCCCATCACGAAAAATCTAACCATTACTGTGAGCGGCGGAACGGTCGGCATCAATGGAAGTAATCTCTACAGCGCTTTTTCTGCTGCATCAGGGACTGTTGTTTTGCAGAATTTTACGGTGACCAATGCACTTTCTCTAGGTGGCGATGGCGGTAGCGGAGAGGGTGGTGGTGGCGGTGGTGTAGGTGGAGGACCGGGCCTCTACGTACATAATGGCGCCAATGTCAGCCTCATCAATATGCAATTCAATAATAACAACGCTGAAGGGGGCGCAGGCGGCGCGTTTAATATGTCTCTGCCAGGCGGCGGCGGTGGCGGCGGATTTAACGGCGGTGTTGGAGGACAGCACGGCGGCGGTGGCGGCGGAAATGCTGGCGGCGGCGCAGGTGGTGCCGATATGGTTGCAGGCTCTGCCGGAACAAATTCCGCAGGCGGCGGTGGTGGTGGCTATAATGCAGCCGGCGGAGCATCTGGTTCATTTACTGGCGGCTCTTCAAATGCGACAGGCGGTGGTGGTGGAGCAGGAGCAGGGGGCAACGGACAATCTGCCGCAGGCCCTGCGGGAGATGGCGGAGTTGGAATCGGCGCCGATACATTTTATGGCGGCGGCGGTGGCGGCGGTGCAACTGGCATGGCTGATGGTGGTGCAGGATTTGGTACAGCAGGTGGCGGTGGCGGCTTTGTCGGGGGCGCGGGTGGCACATCGGGCGGCGGCGGCGGCGGTGGAAATGGCGGAGCCGGTGGCAATGGCGGTTTTGGCGGTGGCGGCGGCGGTGGATCGAGCGCAGGCGCAGGCGGTTTTGGCGGCGGCACAGGTGGAACTGGCGGAACTGCAGATGGCGGCGGCGGCGCGGCATTAGGCGGCGCAATTTTTGTTCAAAATGGGGCAACACTCACAATTGGCGATCAATTCTCCGCATCGAGCAATGTAGCGACGGGAGGTGCTGCTGGCGGAGGGGGAGCGACGGGAGGTGCCGGTATTGGACCTTCGGATATTTTTCTCCGCTCGACAGGATCACTCGTCTTTAACAACAGTACCAGCGACATCGCGATCAATACGGCGATCGGTGGCGATGGCCTCGTGACGAGTAGCGGCGGTGTCACGGTTCAAGGAAGTAGAAAAGTCACCTTCACAGGGAACAATTCCTATACCCGCAGCACGACGATTAGCTCGGGCACTTTGAATGTCAATGCGGATGCAGCACTTGGCGCTTCGGCCAATACCGTTGCTTTGTCGGGAGGAACGCTACAAATCGCAGCTTCTTTCACAAGCAACCGAGCCGTCACGCTGACCAGTAATGGAAACGTCGACACACAAGCTTTTAACCTCGGTCTTGGGGGCACACTGAGCGGCGGGGGCTCCCTCACAAAAGTGGGAAGCGGCACTCTTGCTCTATCTGGCGCAAACTCATTTTCTGGCGGCACCATCATCAATGTCGGAACAGTCAGCATCGCTGCTGATACAGCGCTCGGCGGCTCTTCTGGCGGCATTACGTTTGGCGGCGGCACCCTCCAAACTACCTCAGCGGTCAATTCGGCGCGAGCTGTGACGATGACCGGCGCGGGAACCATCGACACACAGGGCAATACGGATACATTTTCTGGTGCCTTTACAGGCGCAGGCGCGCTGACTAAAGTGGGTGCAGGCACTTTGATTTTAACTGGAACGAATACCTACTCCGGTGGAACAAACGTAAGCGCGGGAATTCTGCAAGGAAATACAACCTCTTTACAGGGCAATATTGCAAACAGTGGAGCTGTCGTTTTTAACCAATCGTCAGGCGGTACTTACAGCGGCATTTTAACTGGCGCTGGATCTTTGGCTTTTCAAGGCGGAGGAACGTATACATTGAGTGGCTCAAGCCCCTCTTTCACAGGCCCCACTTCTTTAACATCGGGTCAATTGATCGTCACAGGATCATTAGCTGGATCGACGCTTGCACTCTCTGCAGGGACTGTCTTGTTTGGTACGGGAACAGTAGGGACAGTCAATAGCACAGGCGGCGCTGTTGCCGCAGGAATTGGCAGTCCTGGAACGCTCACCATTAGTGGCACACTCAACTTAGATAGTAATTCTACGACTGCTATTCCCATTACACCGACAGCAACGGGACTCATCGTTGTCAACAATCAGGCAAATCTAGCCGGTACACTTCAGTTACAACCCTCTTCTGGTTTTTATGGATTTTCCGGCAGCTTCCTGGTTTTAACTGCAGCCCCTGTGTCGGGTATGTTTGATTTTGTCGAATCGACTAATTCAAACTTCAACTTGAGCGAATCGTATTCTGCTACGCAAGTGAGGGTAAACTACACCATCACGCGCCCCTTTCTCGATTTCCCATTCGATAATTTCAACGAGCGGAGCGTGGGAAATAATTTAGATGATCTCAATGCAGCAGGCACTCTCGACCCCGAGCTCACTGCGATTGTCGATAGCTTTGTCGGTCAATCCTTCTCTGCCATCAATAACGCGCTCGATCAGATGCATCCAGCACAATACAGCGCTTTTAGCGAACTCCAAGCGCAAGTTGGGGGACAGCTCATCTCGATCTTCCACCGCAAACCCTATCTTCCCTGCTGTAGCCGTGGCAACTGGCGTCTTTGGGCCGAACCCTTTGGCAATTGGTTAAAGGAAAAAAATAAAGGGGAAGAATCGGGTTTTCAATCGACGACCTACGGCGTAGCAGCAGGCGCTGATGCGGAGATCCTCGATAGCTGGGTGATCGGTTTTGGCGGCGCTTGGGATACGACTAATCTCAAGTGGAAAAATGAGCGCGGCTACGCTTCGACAGAAGGATATTATGGATCGGTTTACACAGACTACCAAACCGATCGTTTCTACATTGGAGCCGCTTTTCTCGCAGGACAAGATGCCTATGACGCGCATCGCCGCATCGAGTTTCCCGGTACCGACCGAACCGCATCGGCCAATTTTGATGCGCTCGACATGATCGCGCAACTCTCAACCGCCTACTTTTTCGGCACGCCAACGGCTCTCGCTTATCCGTATGCCAATGTCGATTATCTCTATCTCAATGCTGGTTCGCTCACTGAAAAAGATGCGGGGAGTCTCAATCTCCACGTTCAATCGAATCTCGCACAAACGATTCGAACCGAAGTGGGCGTCGCCCTCCAAGTACAAGATACCAATTATTATGAGACGATGTGCATCTCTCCCATGGTCGCCCTCGGCTGGGCCATGGAATGCCCTCTCAGTCGCCAAGATTATGTCTGCACCTTTGAAGGGGAGGACATCTCCTTCGACATCCGGGGCTGGGATCATGTTTGGCAGATCTTTTCGATCGATTTTGGCCTCAGTCTAGCTTACAAGTGCGGTCTCGTCTCAGTCCGCTACAACGCCGAAACCAGCGCCCAGCAACACTCCCCCTTCTTTGCCCAGCGATGCAATGTCCATCTCGAGTGGAAATGGTAATTAAACCCTTACTGCTTAAGCACTTATATTTAAACTAAAAATTTGACTTTATATTAAGAACGTGTTAAACTTAAAGGGACTGAAGAGGTCTCTAATGGATACATGGATTGATTTTACTAATCAGGTAGGTGAGGGCGATTTTCCTGCTTGTTGCATGAATGGGTACTTTTTGCTTTGGAACACGTATGTTCCGAGCCCCGTTGATTTGCCCCTGACTCAACTCCAAGAGAATCTTCGTAAAGAACGAAAAAAAGGGAGTCGAAATCATGGCTAACCAAATTGGGTTATTATTAGAAGACCCTGACGCAATACCGCTATTAGAACTCAATGCTCCCGCGGGAGATTTGAATGGACGCGAAGTCTATGAATTGCCTGCAGATCCACTCATTACTCCTTTAGTCATGAAGCGAATCGCTTTGATCACTGCTTTAGCTGGATTAGGGACAGGGTGTGTTCTGTCCGGAGGGTTGATTCCTCTCATCCTAGGAGTTGCATTGCTCTGTTGCCTCTTTATGTACGTCCTAGGAAAACTGGTCGCTCCTTGTTTTAATAATTCCATCAATTCGGACAGTATGCTTGCGATTCCAGAAGCAGAACTGCATATCCCCCCCGCACCGAATATAAATTTAAGAGAACTTCCTGAATATGCTGAAGAGCATTACCCAGCAGGAAAAGACAACATTACAGAAGTGATTAACACGGTAGAATCTAGAAGGCATTTCCTGGCAACGCCTCCAGAAGGAACAAGGGAGTTGACGGAATGGTATGATAAAGTTGAAACGCTGTTGAAACATATTTACTACATCTTACTCACAAAAGATGTCGATCCCGGTCTACGAGATGCATGCTTAGATGAATTAGCCAGTGTTCGTGGACGATGCGGCACAGCATATTTAATGACAGCAAAATATTGGTATCAGATTCTCGCTGGCCAAGAAGTACCGGTACAAGATCTAAAAACGACAATTTTGGTTCTCTTAGCTCGCTATCGCGCCCAAATTCTTCAAGACTTTCGTACGAATCAACTTCACAATTCAAGCGTCCATGCAGAGAACCAACTTTTAGTAGTATTTGGTAAAGAATATGGGATCCCTGGATATGAATTTGCAGATCCAAACGATCCTTATAAACCTTTTGACATAGATGAACTTCACGATGCAGGCGGTGATTATTTTTGGGAACAATACACGCGAGAGGCGGTGATTAACAGAATTTATGATGCCGTGAATCGACAGTTTCGAAGCGATCGCGCCCATGAGATCGATCGGGATCAGGTCAATGAAGCGCTTCAGCATCATTTAGAAGAGCTCAGACTGCCCAAAAATTTTATGGCAGAAGAAGAAGATTTAGATAGGCGAAGGATCGACTTCCTATACGATGGTGCAACAGTTCGTCCTGTAGCAATCGAATTTCTATTAATCAAACTCGGTATTCTGTCGCCAAAGGGAAGTTATTGGGTCTAAATTTTTGTAATCGAAATTAATTGATCAGTATCAAAAGTCGGAATTTCGTCCCTAATTTGCGACTGATCATCTTGGGTAGTTGAAGGATACGTCAGAATAAACTGGCCCTTTTCTATCTTTGCATCGGTTGCGATTTGTATCCCTTGTTTTGTGACTCTAGCATAGGAATAATCAAGTGGGGATTGAACATCGGCGCAATATACCGCTCGGGGTAGATTTCCTATTTGCAAGAAAACTATTTTTTGAATTTTTTCTAATTCAGTATTTCTAACGACTAAATCCAATACATAAGCCCGGTTGTAATCAATTTTCCCGTTCTGGTTAGGAATTTCTCCATAACCAAAAATTCGGAAAATACCGTCGTTGGTATTCTGATCTATTCCCGACCAATAAGAGCAGGGTTTGCCTAAGTGTAGTGTGTAAGGAGAAATATGAAGAGTTTGGGTTGAAAAGAAAACAGAGGAAGACATAATGATTAAGAATTGTTAGCTTGTTTAGACGTTTTCGGATTTAGATCATTCTTAGCTTTTCTTTTATTGCTTTGAGTTATGGTGGTAGATTGAAGATCCTGTGGAGTCCATTTCACTTTAGTTTCTTTTTGATCCCTCTTAGAGACCGTCCACAAACTTATCCGGCGCATCTTTTGGCTCTTTTTGCGGTCTTTGAGCCTTGGCTGATCCGTCTATGGGGCTCCGCATATGTCGGATCAGATACATTCTCAAATCCCATCAAAAATACCTCAAAATCTGCGTAGCGGCTAAGTTCATGGACAATCTCTTACAACCAAACAGGCAAAAGATGGATCGTCCTGAGCTATCTTTACCTAACCAATAAGAACGGGGAGTGAGAGTGTTTAACTCTTTTTGCGATACATTTAAGTTGAAGGGGTTTGCTCGTGTACAAGAGCTTGTCATACAGTCTCTAAAAAAGGAAATTACTTTAGTCATTTCTTAACATAAAATCAAGGCCGGGAGGTGGGAATCTTTATAAAGATTTGGCAAATAAGCGGTTGGTGCTAGCCAATTTTCTCTCAGCGCTCTATTCTGAGCAGTAGGAGCAAACTATGCGCATGCCTCGCCCCTACTCAATTCTATTCGCCCCATTCCGCCAAGAGTTACGCGGCTATGGAATGGCTGCTATGCGCGACGATGGGATGGCGGCGCTTGCCGTTGCACTGTTGACAATTCCACAATCGATCGCTTATTCGCTCTTAGCCGGCTTGCCCCCAACCGCAGGTCTTTTTTCGGCGATCTTCGGTACGATTTTTACCGCAGCCTTTGGCTCTTCAAGACAACTCGTATCGGGTCCTAGCACCGGCGTAGCGATTCTGATTCAAACTTCCTTGTCTGATGTACTCTATAATTATTTTGAGACGGTGACCGGGCCTGCAAAAGATGCTTTAGTGATGAATCTTTTGACGCAGATCATCGTGATCATGGGGATTGTCCAAATTGCCGCCGCCTTTTTTAACGTGAGTAAGCTTCTGCAGTTTGTGAGTCGTCCCGTCATCTTGGGTTACTTTGCCGGGATCACGGTAGCGATTGCGATTACGCAGTTTTTTTACTTATTCGGTGTTCCTTCTCCGCAAGGAGATGAGCCTATTCTTTATAAAGGCGTTCATTTCATCACCCATATTTTCTCCATGAACCCTGCCGCCCTTGTGATTGGAGTTGTGAGCCTCCTCGTCCTTTTTCTCTTCCGTCGCCGGCTGAAAAATTGGCCCGATGCTCTGTTCGCGCTTGTCGTCGCTTCGCTTCTCGCTGATCTATTCACCTACTGGCATCTCGGACCGAAAGTCGCAACGCTCGGCGACCTCAGTTTATCCGCTCAGCCGATTCCCCATTTTACCTTTCCCTGGATGGACCTAAAAGTGATCAATAAGATCTTCCCAGCCGCCATTGCGATCTCTTTTTTGGCTATTCTTGAGGTATCGTCCATCTCGCGCAATTTTGGCTATCGAACGGGACAACAGGTCCAGGTCAATCAAGACGTTTTTGGTCTCGGCGTGGCTAATACAGTGCTCTCGTTTGTTGTAGGGGCGATGCCTTGTTCTGGCAGCGCAACTCGGACCGCTCTCAATTATCGTATGCACGGCCGCACTCGTGTAGCAGCTATTCTCTCGGGAATTCTCACTGCGATTATCATCTATTTTTGTTGGCCTCTCGTCTCTCACATCCCTCTCGCTGCACTGGCCGCACTTCTGATCGCTACTGTTCCGACATTGACCAATTGGCAGGAAGTAAAACTCTCTTTCCGAGCCACGCGAGAAGATGCCTGGGTCTTTATTCTCACGTTTCTCTCTTGCTTGATCTTCAACCTCGACATCGCTTTTTTCATCGGGATTGCGATCTCAATTGCAACCTATCTGAAAAAATCATCCGAACCACATCTCGTCGAATATGCCTTCAATTCAAAGGGACGACTCATGGTGATCAGTCCGAAAGAAGAAGTGCATAGAAAAATTCGAATCATCGGCATCGGAGGCGAGCTCTATTTTGCCGCAGCAGATGTATTTCAGAGCGCTCTGACGACCGTTTCTGAAGATCCCAACGTAGAGGCAATTGTCCTTCGTCTGAACAATGTCCATCACATGGACGCCTCCATGTGCCTGGCCATCATGCGACTCAATGAAACTTTAAAAACTCATCGACGCTATCTTCTCATCTCAGGATTGACCGAGGAAGTGTGGCACGTTTTCCACCGAGCCGGTCTCGTGAAACAAATTGGACTCGATAATCTCTACTTTACAGACGAGAGCAACCCACAGTTTTCTACTTGGAAAGCTTGTCTCCGTGCTCAAGAACTCATTCACAGACGCCTTTAAAAATTAGTTATCTTCATCGCTTGATAGTCGATTTGGAAAACTCTCGCTGATCTTCTGTAAACGAGAAAAAAGTTTTTGAATGTATTTATTATGTGGATACTGCAGATTGATTACGTGAGCTGGCCAAATACTTTCCAATTCTTCTAATTCTTCCCAAGAATAGCCAGCCTGTCTTCTTATCATTTCGTTAATCACCTTCCCTAGACTTTCACGTACTTTCGTAACGGTCCGTGCTTGGGCTAAAGGTTGCCAATCGAGACAACCAGGCGGCGCTGCTGATCTTAAAGAAATACTGGCAGCCATAGAATGTTCCGTTAAGATTGGTTAAAAAATTGAGGGAAATTCTACTGAAATAATTAAGAAATAGACAAGAACAATTTAACGAATGGGACCGTATTTATCTTCTAGTGCGGGATCGAATTTATAGGTGAATCCATCGATTTCCACTGTTCGGTAGACCCATTTTTCGTCATTTTCTCTTAGTAGACGATCGCATCCCATCAAAAAACCTTTGACAAAACCATAACGGCGCATAGCAAGACGCATGTACTGCGAGCTGGTTGGTCTATAATGACTTCTCGGGCCGTCGACGGGGGAAATAACCTGTTGGTGGAAATCGATCACGGCTTCGGCAATTCGGGTGCCAATTGATTTTTGCGCAGCTTCTTTCGGTGGTGTATAAGGTTTGAGGTCTTTATCTCTTCCCCAAGGTTGTTGATAGTGGGGACGGGCGCAGAGTGTGGAGCTGAGTAAGAGGAGTAGAGTAATTTGTTTAAAAGCCATATTGGATCATTAACACAGGAAACAGTTTCGTGTCATTGAGAACAGCGGTTGCGTTCTGTTCGTAGATCCGTTCATTGTAATATTTCGCCTCTTCGCCTGCACCATAAATTCCGCCAAAGTACCACCCCGCTTCAAAACTCAGGGTAATGATCCCGCCAGCGGTGTGACCATGATGAAAAAATTCATAGGCGGCAGCGATAAAAAGGCCATTTAAGAGAAAGGCGGTTAGAGCAGATTTTTTTTGTCCGATGTAGAGATAACCGGCTCCAGGAATGATTGCGTTGAGCGCTTGAGCGGCGGCGACAGATTTTTTTTGAGCTTCGTAGTTTTCAAGGAGGTCATCTAAGTACGATCTCTCGTGAAAGCCCGCTGCGAATTGCTCGACAGCGGGCAAATCCCCCTGCCGTATTGCCTGTGATACTTGCACTTTTTCTGCCGTTTCAGGATAGGATTTTTTCATCAGATCTAAAATCTGCGCCTGCTTTTCTTCGTTTTCCATCTCTCCATAAGATTCATACAGAATCAACAAGAGATCGTGGTAAGCGGGGAAAGTCTTGTCGACGTGAGCCAAATCGCTTTTTTCAAACGATTCAACCGTCTCGTCGTATCTTTTCGCCAAGAAATAACACAATAAAATGTCATATTGAACTTCGAGCTTTCGATCGCGATGTTCATCGCCGAGCAAAATCTCTGCCCTTTTATACGTCGAAACAGCTCTATAGAGATCCAGTTCCATGGCAAAAGCATGGCCGATGATCATTTCGCGTCCCCAATCGCTATTTCTTTCGATCATCGAAAGCGGGGGGAAAGCGCTGTGAAGACGACTGAAGTGCTGATCTTGCACCTCATAATCCACTCTGGGATTAATCTTATCCGGCACCCTGTAGCACCCAGCAATAAGCAGTAAAAGCAGAATATACTTTTTCATTGAAACAATCTTATCAGGAAAAGAAAAATAAGCAAAGCAACAAGACAGGCGGGGGAAGCCCCCGCGCCCCCAAAAAAATCGGGCACGGGCACGCACACGGGCACGGCCACGAAAATGACCGCGAGCTTTGCCGAGGGAATAGGCCGCTATCGCGTACTTATAAAACGCAGAGAAGAACTCGCGAAGCGGGCCGCGACGGAGTCCGCGGCATTTCTGCGAAAGGACATGAGGCGAAGCCGAATGCTTTGAGCAGCCGATGCCCGCTAAGGCGAAGCAGAATTGCGGCGCAGCCCCCGAAGAGCAGTGCTTTGCACGGCGAGGGGCGAGCACGCGATAGCGAAGCGGTCGGCAAAGCCTTAGTTAGGGCCCCTGGGAAGCGGGGGCGGAGCATCCCGACAAAGAGTCATCTTTCTTATTTTTTCTATTTCGTGTTATTCGTCGTCGACAGTTTTGATGAGCTCCATAGCCTCGTTATAGGAATGTTCGAGGTTGGGGGTGGAGGTCTGGTCGCGGAAGAACTCTTCTTGCTCGGAGGTAATGCGAGTCATATCGTCGAGCGAGTTGAGGATGTGAGGACGGAGGAAGATCACGATATTGGAATTGGAGATCGTGTCGTTATCTTGAGAAAAGGCAGCGCCAACAATGGGGAGACCACCGAGGCAGGGGATACCCGTTTTTGTTTTCGAGGTGGAGTTATTGACCATGCCGCTGAGAATGAGGAAGTGATTATCGGGCACATGTACGGTCGTTTGCATCGAAGTTTTGCTACTGGTAATCCCGTTGATCGCGCTTGGGAAACCCTGCTCATTGAAGCTGATTTGACCTGTTTGCTGCGAGCTATCGACGGAACTTTGATCGAGAGCGATATCGAGTGTGACGATGTCGGAATTGCCGAGTACAGGTGTGATGGTGAGATTGACGCCGATGTCGCGGTATTCCATGTTGGTCGTACCGATTGAGTTTGTACCAGCTTGCGAGACGAAAGAACCGGCAAACGGAATATTTTGGCCGCTAAAGATGGAAGAGGTGCGGCCATCTTGCGTGATCAGTTTTGGCGTCATCACAATGGTCGCCTCGCTATCTGTTTGGAGCGCGCTCATGAGAGAGGAGAGATTGAGGTAAGTTTGACCGTGGTGTTTGATCACCTGTCCCACTACGCCGAGATCGAATCCGCTGCCCAAACCTTGCGAAATACCGCCTGGGAAAGGTGGAGTTGCGAGAGCGCTGGAAGAAGTTGGCGTCACTGTGCTCAACGAGCTCAAGAGTGGATCGGTTGAAGAAGTGGGAAGGTTTGAGCCCGGAACGGTGTTATTGAGCGTACCTGCGAATTTATTGCGATATTTATAGTTACCGCCCCACTCTAAACCAAAGGTTAAGGCATTGGTCAAGCTAGTTTGGATGACGAGCATTTCGATGAAGACTTGCTTCAGCGGAATATCGAGGTTTTTAATCAATTCACGCAAGCGAGTGAGCGTCTCTTGATCGCCGGAGCAGAGAAGTGAATTGGTCACTTCTAACCACTGGATCGAGTTGATCGAATTGAGAAGATTTTGATTGACCGGAGCATTGCTCAAAATGAGATCTTTAGCGATTTGACGCAGCGCCCCTTGGATTTCGTCGCCTTTATGGAACTGGAGTTTATAAACGAGAAAGCTCGTATTATCAATCGCTTGGATCGAAGGTTCCAGCGGACCACCAGGGATTGCTCCGCCCGGTAAATTCGACGGAATATCAAAGTCTTTCAAAAGCGCCTTCACCTGATCGAGCGATTTTTGTGTTCCGGTAAAAATCAGCGACTGGGTTTTCTCGACCCATCTCATTGTTCCGACCGTATTGAATAGATCGGGGTCAGATAGGCCCGTCATTTTGAGGTTGTCGGTGAAATCGACCATGAGTTTTTCAAGCTCAGGGCCAGAGACCGACTGAGGTTTATAGACGAAGAAGTTGGTTGGGCCTGTAGCTGATGGTACAACGCCTGTTGCTTGACCCAGACTCGTTACGTCAAATTTTTCGACCAGCGTTTGCACTTTTGTAAGGGATTCCTCTGTTCCGGTGAACATCAGAGAGTTGGTCTCTTTCACATACTTCATCGTATTTAAGGCGGCCAAAAAGTCTTTATCGGAAGTGCCCGATTTTTTTAGATCGCCGGCAATTGCCTTTAAAGAGGTCGTAATTTGGGAGCCATTCGCATTTTTCAGCTTATACAAGAGGAACGTGGTCTTGCCGACGTGTTGAATCGCTGCATGCTTGGAGGGGGGCACATCGATATCTTTAATCAACGATTGCAACTTTGTAATGGCGTCCGGTGTACCAGTGAAAATGAGAGAATTGGTTGTGTCAACATACTTGACCGATTCGATCGTAGAGAGGAGAGCAGGATCGGCGAGGTCGGCTTTTTTCAAGTTATTGCTGATTTCTCGCAGCGATTTTTCAACCACGCTCGCAGTCACATGCTGCGGTTTATACATGAAGAAGTTGCTGCTGACCGTACGGGTATTTCTTGCGTAGTCGTATTTAGCGATGAGCTCTTTGACCTCTTCAATCGCTTTTGGATCGCCCGTTAAGAGGAGAGAATTGGTCTCCTTAATATAGCGGATCGAATCGATCACAGTTAGGATCCGAGAATCTTTCAGTCCGGAGCTTTTGAAATTTTTCGCCAGATTGTCGAGATCGTCTTCAATGACATCGCCGGTCGTATTCTGAAGCTTATAGATATAGTAGCCGCGATTCTTGATCGACTCATCGATTCCGGAATCAAATGTTGGGACGAGTTCTTGAATTCTCTTTAAAGACCCTTCCGGACCTGTAAATAGGAAAGAGTTCGTCTCCTTGATGTACTTCATGCTTCCAATGGTCTCGATGAGACCTTCTTCCGAGGCGTCTGATTTATCGAGGTTTTTGGCGAAATCCTTTAAGGATTTCTCGATATCGGCTGCAGGAGCTGCTTGGATTTTGTAAACATAGAAGCTATTTTTCCCAAATGCTCTGGACTTTCCATTCGGGGTGTCGATCGTGGCTAATAATTCTTTTACGCGAGCAAAGGTGCGATCTTCGCCGGAGAAGGTGATGGTATTGGTGACGCCATTGATTTTCGATTGCTTAATCGTCTCAATGAGGGCGGGATCTGATCCTTTTGCTCCATTGAGATTTTGCGCCATCTCTTTCAGAGCGGCATCGATCTCTTTTGCTGAGCGATTCACCGGCTTATAGACAAAGAAAGAAGAGCGATCGGAATCAGCATCGGTCCCAGCTGCATCGAGTGCGACGAGAAATTCTTTGATTTTATCGATCGAATCTTCTGATCCGACAAACATGATCGATTGGGTGCTCGGAATGTATTTTGCGTTGTCGATCGCATCGAGCAAATCGGCATCGGGCACTCCTGCTTTTTCCAAAGCATCGGCGATATTTTCCAGTCCATGGATGACCTCTTCGCCGTTTCGATAGAGGAGCTTGTAAACAAAAATATTCTCCGACTTGATCTTGCGGCTGGCGAGTATGTTCTTTTTAGGCGGCAAGTCGAGTGCTTGGAAAACACCGACCGCCTGATTGGATAGTTCTGGAGTTGAAACGACGTAGATGAGATTTGCCAGATCAGCCGGCACTAAAATAAATGGATTGCCCTGTGCAATGGGCTGCATGATTTGGCTGCCGAGCTCAATTAAATAATGAGTGGAGTTATTGAGCGCCTCATAGGTCTTGATATCGAGCAGGGTCTGTGGCGAATCTAAATTTTCGATCAGATTCGCAATTTTATCGACGTTTGCAGTCACGTCGGTCAAAATGATCTGCCTTGTTTCAGGGGATTCTTCCAACATAGCCGAGTTGGAGATCATCGTCCGAACGATTGCGGCGACCGATTCAGGATTCGCGTTCTTGATTCTAAAGATACGCGTCACGATCGGCGCATTTCCGCTCTGGCCGGGCCCCGAGACGAGCGTTGCCATTTGCTTGACGTCGGTGCTCTTGTGGATCACCAGATTGTTATCTTGTTCCAGCAGCATCAAGCCGTGGATGCGCAAAATCTGGACCAGCGTCGACATGACGCTCTTTGCGGTGATGGGCCCTTCCGACACAACAGTCACCGTGAAATTTAGATCCGCTTCATCGAAAATAAAATTGATATTACAGATTTTGCTCGCGAATTTAATGTATTCGATGATGGAGACGGTATTGTAATTGATGGTGTATCCGTCTTTGATATCTTCTTTTTTCTCCTCGGCAAAAAGCGAGGGGGCGACGAGCAGAAACCCGAAGAGTGCTGTAAATAGCAGATATTTTTTTCCGGTGCGCATCGCGTTTAGTTGAATTGGTCGACCTGTTTGGAATCGTAAATTACGCATGATATTATTGCAACCATTCCGCTGTATCAGCACGTCCAGCATAGCGAGTCGCCGAAAAAGAGGGAAGGGAGTTTTGTCGATTCGTTGCTTTTTATCTTCTTTCTCTATTTATCTGTTTTTAGAAATTCTGAGTTCAAGAATTCAATTGGAATTCGATTTAATTCGTTTTTGATGTTATTATTTTCTCGATTATAAATTAGGTCTTGCCATGTCTTTTGAGTTGCCAGTTACTCAATTACCCCTCTTTCCAAAATCGCATGCCGATCTTTCCGTTCCTCCCAAAACCCGATGGATAAATGATCGAGATTTTTCTGATGAAATTTTTGAGGTATGCACACGCGATCCAAAATTGAACAGATTTGGGATCAGATATAATAAGATCGATGACTTACGCACCTATTATTTATTTAAAAAAGAAGTTGAAATAAAAGCTAGGGCTCAAATTCTCGATGCAGAGTTGCTTGAGCAAATCTATGCTTTTATGGTGAAAAATGATTGTTTGTTAATTCAGTTTGGGGGTGATTTTTGTTTAGAATCTTTCGTTCATGAACATTGTCCATCACTTTGTGAATTTATTTGTAATTTTCACCAAAAAACAAATTCTACTTTAATTAAAGTAAATCATATTGCTCAAGAAAGATATAGATCAGTTTTAAGTTATGACCTAGGAAAAGGGTGGGTTTGTTCTAGTCCAAGACCCATTCCTTTTACCCAATTAAAGGGGAACGATAGGGATAAAATGACAACAGCAGTGATTGAAAAATTTATGGTTCGGCATATATTTTCGGATGGAGAGATATTTCGTGATAAATTAAATAGGTTTTGTGAAGAAAAGAGTGTATTGCTTTACCAAGAAGATTGTTTTCGGATCTTAAATAATAGGAGCATCGTTTTTTTTAATGAAGAGGATGGAAGAGCCTCCCCTGAATTAAAGTCCTCTATTGCAAGATGGAGGAAGCAAGTTCCTGTCGTTTCTGCTGTTTTTGTTCCAATTCAATCGCAGTCAAGTTCCTCCTCTGAAGAGGTGGCCCCTGTGAGCACTGTTCCTGCATTAGCCGAGCCACTAGAAAATGACCCTCCAGAATTAGAAAAGCTGCTTGTTTCTCGTAAAAGAAAAGCGGAAGAGATTCTCGATGAGGAATTTTATAAAAACGCGAGAATCGACGAGCCTCTTCATTTCTAGGCGCGTTTTGTTGAAAAAAACGGTTTAGCTCTATATAAATTATTCTGCTTATGGTCTTTCCTATTCTTCAAGTTGGTTCACAAGTCTGTTCTGTTGTTGACCAGGAGATAAAGCTGCGAGCAGACAACAAGCAAAACGAACAAGAGGTAGCTCTTCCAATTATTGCTCGGTTGGTAAAAACAACTTTGCATAGGTGGAATACTCTGCGCTATCCCGAATCTCCTGTCGCTTTTACACTGTTACATAAAGAAGATCAAAATGAGCTGCGAGTATATGTTAAAAAACATCTGTTTCTCGATATGTTTAATGATCAAGCATCTTTTGATTCTTATCGCTTCAGTTTATATCAACAGTTCAATGTAACTTTTTCTGACCGAGATCTTTTATTAGTCGGGAAAGAAAAATTCGTGAATTTTCAAAGAAAAATTAGCGCTAGGCCATATCTGCTAGAGAGGTTTGAAAAAAGCGCTCCTGGTTTTTTTAAGGACAACTCTAGAGGGCAATCTCGGCTTGATCAAATGAAACGGCCTAGAGAAACCAATCTAGAGAGTTTACAGCTTTATAAAAAGCCTCGCAATTCAGAGGACCTTCCTCCTCTTTTTCCGGAGTTAGAAGAGGCGTTGGATCGATAAAACTGCTGAAGCGCGCTTTGTCGTACCCGCCCTTTGAGCGCTCATGTGGTGTAAGATTCTCTCCGCCTGTGTTTGCGGACTGAGCAGTAAGAGGTCGGAAAGCCAAGAGAGCTGCGCATCTTCATTTTTAAAGGGGGTGTGGAGGATCAGCGTATCTCCAGAATTCCAATTGTCGGCGGTCTCTAGAAGAGTCGCATTTGGATCTGCGCCCAGTGGTGGATTGGGAGTGGATAAAATCCGCACTTTTTGACTCCCTTCAGGGATATGCCAGAGCTGAGCGTGGCTACAGGAGACGAAAGAGAGGCGATCGCGCTCAGGGGAGAGAAGGAGAAGTGATAGACCAAACGTCTGTTTCATCGGATCTTCAGCGAGAGCGGCGCTCAATTGCGAAAGAAGAGTGAGCGGGTGGAGATCTTTTTTTGAGTTTTGCGCAATCGCCATCCGAACCATCCCTCGAAGAATGGAACAATGGAGGAGTGAGGCGTTTGTCGATTCGATCGGTTCAGCTAGAATGAGACAAAGGTGATTATTGGGAAGGCGGAAAAAGTCGAGATAAAGCCCGCTGAGCGACATCCCTTCTTGAATTGAGAGGCCGAGATCGAGTTGAGGCCAGCGTGGGGTCTTTTTGGGAATGAGAAGCGCGCGAGAAGCTTGAATCATCGCCATTACTTCATCGGATACTTCTTCACTCGTTTCTTGTTGTTCGCCCCCCAGGGTTTTCAAATAGTGCGAAATATCGGTGATAAAATCGACGATATCTTGGTATCTTTCCTTCGGATCAGTTTGCAGCGCTTTGTCAATGATCGCGCGCAGTGGCTTCGGCAGCAAGGCTAGGTGGATGACCCCATGGCTTAAGCGACCGAGCAATAGTTCATAAGCGATGATGCCGAGCGAGTAAATGTCAGAAGCATAGGTGACAGAGAGGGGATTTTCCTTTTGCTCGGGACTCATGTAGATCGGCGTTCCCATGAGACGGCGGGTTTGCGTCATTCGCTCATTGGGATCTTCTCCGTGCAGCTGCGCAATCCCAAAATCGATTACTTTGACATCTCCGCTTTCTGTAATCAAAATATTTTCTGGCTTTAAGTCGCGGTGAATCACACCATGTGTGTGAAGATGGCAGAGAGCGTAGGCGACTTGGAGGATGATTTCGAGGGCGCGGCGATGAGAGAGCGACTTTTGCTGGATGAATTGTCTAAGAGAGACTCCCTGAATGAACTCCATTGCGATGTAGAGTCCTTTTTCCCAAGATCCCTGTCCGTATAGTTTGAGGATATTGGGGTGGTCGGTCATTCCGATGATCTGAGCTTCTTTGAGGAAGCGTCCGCTCATCTCCTTATTTTTAAAATATTTTGGCGAGAGAACTTTGACGACAATCGGCTGAGAGGTTGTTGGATGGAGGCCGAGATACAGGTAGCTCATCCCCCCCTTATTCAAGAGACTTTCGATTTTATAAGGTCCGATCCGACCTGGCAAAGAGTGGGGTTTGCCATCTTGGGAAGTGAGATCGGGAAGCGTCCTCTGCTTATGAAAATCGTCAGTCATTGGACATGCGTCGAGCCTTGTTTAGCCCTTTTCGAGGATGCGGATACCGAGCGCCTCGCCTAGGTGGACAAGTTCTGCGCGACCAATCACTTGCCCATTTACGGTCAGCTGAACTCCTTGGTCTGGATGGATGGGAAGTTCAATCAGATTGCCAGGTGCAAATTGCATCAGTTTTTCAAGGGTCACTCGAAAGCGCGCGAGTTCTACTGTCACATAGACAGGCATTTCTTTGATGGCGACCGCTTCACCCTCAGATGGGGGGAGCGATTGGGCGGGGCCTGAAAAAGGGGGTTCTGAATCGGAAGCCATTTTTTTCTCCATCTCTTCTTCGTACACAAACGCGTAGTCGAGAAGCTGCATTTTATTGTGTTTGATCTTTACTTGAAACAACGGTGTTGCTCCGAGTGTAAAATAGGCAACGCCTTGGCTTTTACGCGGATCGTAACTCCCTTTGTCGAGGAGGATGACATCGCCCTCTTTGATTTTTTTCCAGTCTGGTAAATGGAGGAGCACGCCCCCAACTTTAACTCCGAGATCAACCTCTACACTCTCGGCCATCTTCGTTGGAATATAATCATTTTCCAAAGTAGCAAAGTGCTGGACCCAGCTCTTCTGGAAAGTCGGTTCGATAGCAAGTCGTCCCCAGCAAGATCTTCGGTCGAATTCAATTTCAATGTCGATGCAAAATGCTTCGGTCTGCGGCAAAGGAGATTTTTCGCTGAGGAGGGGAGAGAGTTTGTGTAGCGGTTCCAACGTGGTAGCAACATCGATGGCTTGTAAAGCGAGGTAGCGATAAAACCCTTCTGCCAAAATCTCGGAAGTAAGAGGCTTCGCTTTGGCTTGTCCGTGTAAAATCCAAGAGGTGAGTTTGCCGATCTCCTTATTGGACATCATCCAAAATACGCTGCCGTTCAAAGGACCGATTTTAAGAGGCAAGATCAACACCTCATCGCCCATTCCATCTTTGAGCGCATCGGCATCGCGCCACTCTGCTTTTTCCGCTTGAATCGAGAGATTTTGGACGCCAAGTCGAGTCGCGAGCAAAGTGGAAAAGCGAGACCAATCAAAGAGGGGCGCGTTTCCTGAAAGAGGGATCTGATCGTAGAGTTTTAAATGCGTGGCGATTTTTCGGATCCAAGCAAACGGAGCTGTCATCTATTGCTCTCCTGTTGAATCGGAATCTGTATCTTTTGCTTTTCCTTTGCGGCGAACAAGCGGCCGATCTCCTGAATAGGAAGCTTCGAGCCGGCCGATTCTAAAGTTAAATTTACCACCTTGAAAAGCGGCCATTAAACTCGGAATGTTTTCATTGAATTTCGTCACTGCTTCATTCGATCCAGTCAAGCGGATGTTGAGCGAATCGGGTGCCGTTGAATACTTGATGATCTCAATCGTCGAGCCATAAAACTTTGAATTGGCAAAACCCGGCGCATTCAGGGTTACTTCCGTTCTGCTGATACCGCCACCGCTCGTCATAATCATGATCGAGCCAACCATTTGGAAAAAGAGCGGTAAAATATCTGGACTGAGATAGCGAGTCGCCACCGTTGTCGCCGCCATTGCATAAGGTTGGATATCGGGCGGTAGAGTTTGCGAAGAGGGATTTACCACATCGATTGTTTTATCTTTGTCGTTTTTCTTGTGCTCTTTTCCGCCACTCGAAGCGCTCGTCTCAGCTTCACGGTAGCCCTGTGGTGAAATGAGATCGGGATCTTCTTGTCTAACGGTTGAAGCGCGAGATTTTTTAGTCGGTTCATCCCCTTTTTTAGAAGGGGATGAGACTTTCCCGCCCTCTATCGGTTGTTCGGGAGTCCAATAGCGGCCCGATGGATTTAGCTTTTCATCACGCTCGCTCTCCGATCGTTTCGACGCATCTTTTGCTACTTTCCCAGGCGGTCCGAAAGGCGAGTGCTCAGCTTTTGCCTTTCCTTTTGCCGGCTTTTCTTCCGGTTTTCCTTGAGCGTTCTGTTGAAAGGGTGGAGCTTCTTTTGGCTGATCAGGGAGTCCAACATCATTCCAAAAAGTGTCAGATTGAGGCAGATCATCTCCGTCGATCGCCATGCTAGGTCCTCCCAAATTGACATTGGGCGGTGGCGAGGAACTCGGTCCGGGAATGGCCCCTTGATCCGCAGCCGGCATGGCAGTCGTATCGGCTTCCGATTGATAAAAGGAAGGTTCAAAAGGGGAGGGATTGCGAGGAGGGACAATCCCATTATCATCGGTATCGTCCATCATCATCCGAAATTTATTCGGCCGATTTTTGGCTTGTTCATCGGGATCGACTTCGCGCACTTTTTCTACGCGTTGTTTTTCTTCCCGATTTGCTTTCGAGGTTTGGTTCCGCTCAGGATCAGGTGATGTGGGACCAGAAATACGATTTGTGCTCATGTTCTATTCATTTGTCTATCTCGAGATTAGAGCTTAGACAAAAAAGGAGCAAGAAAAAGAAAGTCGGAAGTAGGAATGCAGAAGACAGAAGTAGGATGTCTTTTTTTAGTTCTCCGTTTTGCCTTCTGAATTCTTCCTTCTTTTGGAGTCCTCTTTTCGAATGGTATGGGTAGCTGAGCCTTGCTCGTCGTGCTCAATTCCCTCTTTCTGCTCGGTCCAATAGCGGACCTCTTTTTCCCATTCAATCTTATGCATTTCAAGCTTTTCGAGATCTTTTTTTCTTTGAAAGAGCTCTTCCGTGGCCACATCGACCTGTTTTTGGGCCAAATCGACCTGCTTTTGCTGGTCTTTGACCTTCTTTTCTTTCTCGGCTAGCTTTTCACCCACGGTTTTCAAATAAAATTTCATCTGTTGAATCTTATCGGTCGTCGTCCCTTCATCGAGAGCTTGTCTCAGTTGATTCAATTTAGCCGTTTTGTGATGCAGGACCTTATCCCGTTCTTGGGTGACTTCAAATAATTTTTCGTATGCTTTTTCCAGAAGAGACTTCTTTTCTTCCAGAATCTTAACTGCCTGGTCAAAGCGGTTCTTCTTGATGAGCATCAACTGCTCAAGGGGGTATTTTAACGGGGCGTTCATGCCTATAAATTACTTGACCCTCAAATGAAAAGCAACGGAATCCATGTAAAATAATAAATATTTTAATTATCTGTAATATAAATACTTAATATTGTTATTTTATTAATTCATAATTATAATTAATGGGAAACGTAAGTTTTAATAACAATATAATTAAAGAGGAAGTATGTCGACTACATCAGTAAATACGGCTTCTACGCCGACAACAACACCAGTTGCTCCAGTAGCTAAAAAAGACTTTATGGTTCGAGCTGGCGAAATGAAAGATCGCGCTGTTTCTGTGATCTCTGCAAATTCACTCACATTAAAAAAAGCTAGCACTGCTCTTTTCGCTGTAGCTGCTATCGCCGTCGGTATCGCCGCAATCGTTTTGAGCGGTGGAACGCTCGGTATTGTCGCTGGAGTCTTATCATTTCTTGCTGTAGCAAGCGGAGTTGGTGCTAAGAGAGAATACACACAAATCAAATTGGCTAAAGCAGCAGCTGAAGCAAAGCAAAATAGAGACGCACTTCAGTTTATGACGATGTCAAAGCTTCAAGAACGATTGAACGCGCACGATACAGCAAAGGCTGCTGTTGAGGCTGAAGCAATGAAACTCACTACGAAGCATAAAATTGCAAGAGCTGTTGGATTTATTTCATTGGCAGCGATTAGCGCTTTTGCTATTTACCCAGCAATCAATCCAGTTACTGCTGCTGTTAAGCAGTATGTAGTACCAGCAGTTGTTAGCGCTGCAACTTATGTTGCTGCTTCAGCAAAACAAGGTTTCCTTAACTGTGTTTCAAGTAACATATCTGGAAAAGTTTTTTAATTTAAGAAATTTGTTCTCTTGTTAAGAGCGGTTTTAAAGCCGCTCTGTTTTTTCATCTTTAAATTGAGCTGTGCTATGTCTGTAACTACGTTTTCTTCTGCCTATGTTACTCCGGCTCCGGGCGCTTTATACAATCGCGCTTATTTACCTGAATCTGTTCCTGGCAGATGCGCTCTCACACTATCTTCCATGCTTTTTTGCATTGCTGCCTTAATGGCCTGTGGCTGCCAATTCCATTTTGCCGCTGTTTTAGGAGCTGCTGCATTTGCTTTAGCTTATTTCGGAGAGAAGTGGACTCGTGAACGTGTTCAAGAAAATTTAGAAATTAGTATCAATCATAGAAGTTTTATCGCATTAGACCAACAAGCTAAGCTTGAGATGGGATGTGGTCTTGCAAGTGATATGCAAAATCTTTTTGAAGAAATGTTGACACTCGATTGCTCTCATCTCCCTTTAACACCGGGAGAGCGAGATAGACTCCATTACCGCATTGAGCGTGTAGCGAAATGGGACCGCCATCTCAATACGAATAACTTATCAGCCATCTTCAATTCTGTTTCAGACAAACCGCTTCGAGCTCAGCTCAAAGAGATTATTGCGAAGAAACAAGAGGCGCTGCGCCTAGAGGGACATAATCCTTCGAATCGAACATTTGCTTTGCTTAGCCCCCGGTCAAAACCAATCATCTCAAACCCCCTCTAATATACGCGAAGCGGTCGTGCCCGTGCCCGTGTGCGTGCCCGTGCCCGAAACTACAGCAGAGTAAATCCGTAGTCATAAGCCATCCGCAATCTGTTATAAATTTTCTTTGTTTACATGAAGAGGGTTTTGAGTTGCTTGAGCGAATCTTCGTAGGTCGTCTTTTCATCGACTTGTTGCTTGAGATAGCGATTGACTTTGTCGATGTACTTGAGGGCGAAGTCGGCATTTTTATCTGAGCCGGGTTTGTATTCGCCAATCCGGATGAGGAGTTCGTTTTTCTTGTAGTTAGCGAGCACCTCGCGCACCTTTCCAATTAATTCGAGATGGGCTCGATCGACGATCTGAGGCAAGATTCGGCTGACTGATGCGAGGAGATCGATCGCCGGATAATGATATTGTCGAGCGAGATCGGTCGAGAGGATGATGTGTCCGTCGAGGATCGAGCGAACTTCGTCGGCCACTGGCTCATTCATATCATCGCCTGCGACGAGAATGGTGTAGAAAGCGGTGATGGAACCTTTTTCCGAATTGCCAGAGCGCTCGAGAAGGCGGGGAAGAATGGCAAAAACAGAAGGAGTATAGCCAGCTCGGGCGGGCGGTTCTCCTGCGGCAAGACCAATTTCGCGCAGAGCGCGGGCAAAGCGGGTGACCGAATCCATCATGAGGATCACCGACTTGCCTTGATCGCGGAAGTATTCGGCAATCGCCGTTCCAACGTAGGCGGCATTGATTCTCATTTGGGCTGCTTGATCGGAAGTGGAGACGATGACGACGGAGCGTTTCATCCCTTCAGTTCCAAGGTCATGGACGAGGAATTCGCGCAGTTCGCGACCCCGTTCACCGATGAGCGAAATGACGTTGACGTCGGCGACTGCATTGCGAGCGATCATTCCGAGAAGAGTCGATTTACCAACGCCTGCTGCAGCGAAAATACCAACGCGCTGCCCTTTCCCGACGGTTAGAGCTCCATCGATGGCTCGTACGCCTACACTGAGCGGTTTTGTGATGAGCTGACGTTTGAGTGGGTCGGGAGGAGAATTGATGATCGGATAGGCTTCTTCTAAGTTGAGAGGTCCCTTCGTGTCTTCATCGATCGGCTTTCCCAAGCCATCGAGAACGCGACCGAGAAGCTCGGGGCCGACTTTAATGTGCATCGGCATTCGCATCGGAATGACTTCCGAAGAGGGGCCAATTCCTTTCATATCGCCAAGAGGGGAGAGGAGCACTTCGTCTCGGGTAAAACCGACGACTTCAGCCGCAAGGGGTTCTCCTTGCCGTTTGATCAGGCAGAGCTCGCCCATTTTTACCTGTGGAACGACGGCGCGAATGAGCATCCCAACCGCCTCGGTAATCCGCCCGTGTACGGTCGTCAGCTCGACATCCTCGAGGTGCGACATGAGTTTATCTAAAGACGGCGTCTGATCCACTTACACTACAGTTGGGTGTTCATAATCGTTTTAATCGAATCGATCACTTTGCCAAGCAAAGTGGAAGAGTATTCGATTTCCTGTTGCGCTTGGCTCATCTTCACCTGCACAAACATCAGTTCGGCGGGGTTAATATCGCCCTTTGTCGAAGCCAGCTGCTTTAATTTCTGTTGTACGGCAGCTATCTGATCTTGTCCATCCCCAATATAAGCGAGGAAGCGTCCGACGGGAGATGCGCCAGCGGGCATCTTAAACGCTGGGTTTTGGACCCCGAGCTTATCCGCGCTAGCTCGGATGTATTCGTTCGTGTCTTGCATCTTGTTTTTTAACAGATGAGTTTGTGAGCGCTTGAGCTTTAAATTCGGCGTTTGAAGCTGTTGTTCAACGGTACCGAGACCATCTTGGACATTACGCGCTTGAGAGATCAGCGTGTCGTAATTGGGAGCCCCTGTAGGTCCTCCTGGCTGAGTCGCCCCAGTTGGGAGTGCACTTTGTGTCGGAGCCGCATTGCCCGAAGTGGTCCCTCGAGTTTGAGCCCCTTCTTGCATGTACGTTTCAAACGTGGAAGGGGGTTGAGAGATGCTTTTGTCTGATTCAAGGGCCTTACCGGGCGTGATCCGGTCGGGGCTTTTATCCGATGGAACTGTCATAAGAGCTCGTTACTTTTTTCGACCTTCGCCAGCAGGGCCGGGATTCTTTTTAATGAAATTATCGACAAAGTCAAGCGCGGTTCCAGCTAATTTTTTGATGAGTGGATCTTTCGACTTGAGGGTTTGTTCCAACATTTTTTCGCCTTTTACGGTGCCATTTGGCTGCATGCTTATGCAAAGGCCGAGAAAAGCTTTCGCCATTTCATTGCTCGGGTCTTTCTCCAGGACCGATTCAAAAGCTGTGCAAGCTTGTTTTAGCTCTAGCTTATGCAGATGCAGATAGCCGAAACCGACTTGAGGCAGAACATTTTCCGGATCGAGCAGTTCGGCTGCGCGAAATAATTTCAGAGCCGAATCTTCGTCGGCCTGATTGACTGCAATGAAGCCCGCTTCGAGCATCAAGACAAAGTCTTCTTTGTATGGCTTTAACATCTTCATAATTTCTACCTTTTATCTTACTGCGTCTTTTGGTTTCTCACTGCATTGTTGATGACCGAGTTGACTTGCGAAATCAAGTTTGAAATTGATTCGCCAATCTGGGTCACTTGGCTCATTTGAAACTGGAGTAAAATAAACGATCCAGGAGTAGCCTGAGATATTTTACTAGCCAGCGCTCGTACTTGTTGAACCAGGCCGGATTGGAGTTTTTTGTATGCTGAGATCAGTGATTTAAAGGATAGGGTTACACCCGGTAGATTGACCATTATTCGCTCCTATTTCGCTACTTTTCGCAGCACTTTTTGCAGGGAAGCATAGCCATGAAGCAAGATGCCGAGTTGGTCGAATTCCTTCTCGCTTGCTCCTTCCCTGAGCTGCTTTTTGATTTCGTGGATTCGTTTTTCGACTTTAGCTAAGATTTCTTTGCCGCGAGCTGGTTTTTCCAGGATCTCCTTTTCGAGATCAAATGTAAATTTATCGCCTGGCTTTTTTTCTAAACCGTACATAAAACTCCTTCCCCTATCTTTTATCGGGTATAATCGATTCTATATTTTAATCCATCTTTTTCAAGAAGAATTGTCTTTGCTTCGATCGATGTAATCTTCATCCCTTCAATCATGTCGCCAAGAGTATAGATCTTTCCATTCAAGATCACGCTATAGCCTCTTCCATCATGGATTGAAGAGCCGCCTACCTGAAATTGGCTAGAAACATCAATTCCCACAGAGTTCGGAGAAGAAGCGATTGCAAAATCTTTCACTCGGACGACACCGGGAATCGTATGGAGTCGCTTGAGCATCGCGCGATACTCTTTTTCCATCTTTTCGTTATACCGACCCGCTAAGACCACTTCGCCGTTCGATAGTTGAAAGGTTACGCCCCCAAATCCTTCTGAATTAATCAGACTTTGGAGCTGCGCGGTTAGATTTTCTTGGACCACCACTTCATTACTGAGTCGGTCTAGATAGGGGAAGTTAACAGTTAAATAATCGGCGAGCGCAGACGCTTCTGCATTGGACGCTAAATAACCGCCTACAACAAATTTACCCGCTTGAGGAGAGTGGATGCTGACACCCCGCCACGCCACATTATTATTGAGCACGTCATTGGTCGTTCTCCAAACGAGCTCATCAATCACAACTTTATTTTCAGTACTTTGAATAAAGTTGATTTGATTGATTCGGTACATCATCTCTTGGTATTCAATCGCAGTTCCCACGTGACCGACCATAAAGAGTTTGCCACTGGCTGGGTTGAATGAGAATTGAACATCCTTAAATTTTTCTAGAGCTTCCTTAATTTCTTCAACCGGCTCTTTCTGGACCACCTCAATTTGATTCGATCGGAAAAGAGAGAAGAAACTGAGGAAAATAATCAGGAAGATCGCCAGGAATGATCCCGCAAAAACCAAGTGCTTCGTCGGTAAAGGACGCTTTTTCCAATCTTCTTCAACGGGTTGAGCGGCTTCTTCGAGCGCTACTTCTTCTGAGAGCTTCGGCGGTTCATACGCTGGAACCATCGGCGAATAGATCGTCTCTTGCGGAGCTTCTCGGTCGATCACTAAAAAGACGGTCGTGCCAAGTGAGATGATGTCTTGCGGTGTAATGACCTGTTTTTCGGTGATGGGCGTGCCGCTGACAAGTGTTCCATTCTTCGAGCCGAGATCTTCTAATTCGAGCAATCCTTCTGGCGTCACGGTCAAGCGAGCGTGATTTCTTGAAACGCTCAAATCCTGGAAAACGATATCGCATGAATTGGGATCTTTGCCCAATATATAGGTGCGGCCCTTTTCAATGCCGATTTCCGCGCCGGCATTCGGCCCAGAAATCACTTTCAGCAGAAGGGTATTGGGAGATAAGAGATTGAAGGGGATTTCCTCTTCTTGGCCGGCTTCAAAGATCGTATCGTAGCCCGTCTCTTCTTTTTCCGGCTTGGTTTCTTCCATTTCCCGTTTGATGTCTTCCGGCTCTTCGTGTGGAGGAGGGCTCGGTTCTTCCAATTCGCCGAAGATATCGTCGTAACTTGCTGCAGTCTGTTTCTTTTTCTTTTTGGGCTTGGTTGGGGGAGTGTCTAAATTCGGCAGCGCTTCTTCGGAAAATAAAAAGACGTTATTTCCAATTTGAACTCGGTCGCCCTCTTTTAATAAAACTTGTTCTTTAGGCTGTTCGTCATTGATTAAAACAGGGTTGACACGGCTTAAATTTTGTAAGTGAATCCCATCCGCTGTCCTTACTAAGCGAGCATGTTTACGGGAAACGGTGCTGTCTTCGATCAGAAAATCGGCTTCATCTGGATCGCGGCCGACAATCCATTCATCGCCCTCTTCCAAATTCAAGACGAGACCTCGGAGAGGTCCTTCTTCTGCAATTAGATGTGCCGGCATGAACCTAGACTCATATTACCGTGTTTTGTGTCTCAAACTTTGCTATCTCTTCGCGCCAATAGAGAAGAAAATTCACGAAATCTTCGAGAGATTCTCTAAATGCCCGATAGGTTAATTCATACGGGAATCCCGATGAGAGAGTCAAGTACTTCTCGTCGCTGCTCATCCCAATTCTCGCCAATCCAGTTGATTGGCCCAAGTAATTTGCTTTCATCAATAAAATAAACAAATCTTCTCGGCGTTTATTTGGACAAACTGCAATCCGAGCGTTGAAGCTTGCGCCTGGCTGCAAATCGCGTATTTCGACTTCAACATCTTTGCGAATCTGAAATCCGTATGCTTTCTTGTCATTGAGCTTTGGCATACTCATTTCAAGCTCTGTGCACACTTCGGAAATCATTTCTTGCAGCATTTGCTTCGCCTCTCTCGCCCATTATTTCCCGCGCCCGAGAAAAACACAATAAAGAAACAAAGCAAGACAAATCTGAATTGAATTACTTCCGTGCCCGTGCCCGTGTGCGTGCCCGTGCCCGAATGTAGAAAATGAGGAAATTAGCAGATGGGAAAGCCCCCAAACTCCCATCGGGCGCGCACACGGGCAAGTAAAAGTAGGACTAATTTAGTTATTAAAAAAATTAATTTAGTTGTGTTGGAGCCAGATTGTGAAATATTAGTCTCTTAATACTTCGTTTTCCTTCAAATACCTAACCATTTCGCGATCAAAATCCGATAAATAATGTTGATTTTGGTCGGTTCTGTATTTTTCATATTCTTCATTAGCTTTGGCGACGGCCATGGCATGAGAAATTTGACCTGCGTGTTGCAAAAATTGTTGATCCGTATAAGCGAGAAATTTTTCTACTTGCTTCAGCCAGTCTTTCATAGTCATAGTCTGCTGATTCAATGCTCGCAGTTCTGCAAAATCAATGAACATATTCACTAAGCGATTTAGTTTGGAAATTTCTCCTCGGTCTAGATAATTTTTTGCATTCGTCACATCGCTTTTTAGGATCTTTCCCTGAGGGGAATTTTTCCAAGTAGTGAGGCCCATGAAAGGCTTATTACTGTCTACTCTTTCATAAATAATTTCGGCAGTGGTTTTACCAGTCGTAGCAAAATGAAGTTGATTTTGGACTATCTTATAAAATAATTGGGTTTCTTCTGCTTTGTTATGATAGTCGGTACTGCACTCCTGAAATACGTCTGTAATCTTCTGATAGGCTCTTCGTTCGCTTGCTCTAATTTCCCGAATTTTTTCGAGCAACTCATCAAAGTAATCTTTTCCAAAAGAACGCCCATTTTTAAGCATTTGATCATTAAGAACGAATCCTTTAATGATAAATTCCCGAAGGGTATTGGTCGCCCATATTCTAAAATGGGTAGCTTTGATTGAATTTACCCTATAACCCACTGCGATGACTGCATCGAGATTGTAAACTTCTACTTGACGTATGACTTGGCGCTCTCCTTCAGCTTGAACTGTTTCCATTTTGGAAATAGTTGCCCCCTCGTTGAGTTCACCACTATTATAAATGTTCTTTAAGTGCTTTGAAATTGCGGGCGTGTTCACTCCAAATAATTCAGCCATAGTCCGTTGAGTTAGCCAAAAATTATCTTGAGCAAAAAACACATCGGCAGTCACTTTTCCATCAGCAGCGGTGTACAGAATGATTTGGTTTTGAGTATTTGACAGATGAGTTTGTTCTTTCATGTTCTTTTTCTTATTTCCTGGTGTAAATCAATCTTTTCGCTCGTGAGATAGATCTATCTAAAACTCCATTCTAATTACCAGCAAGAGTTTTTTGAGTTTTCTCAAATGATCAGGAAGGGGTTGGAATTTAAGCGCTTTGTAGGGTAGTTTTTGGGATAAATTAATTATTAACAAATTAATTGAATTATGCTAGAATAGGAGTAAGGAATAATAGGCTTTTAGCCAAAAGGCAATAAAAATGAAAAAGCGAACGTATTCCACGCTCGACCAGTCCCTCACTCCGATGCAGGTGCCCTATTTCGATTTCGATGGGCTCCTGGCCTCCAATACCCCCTCTGGCCCCCCTCCCGAAGAACTGGCCTACGACCCCGAACTCGGTGGCCTCATTTTCCCAATATTAGCTTAGTTCCCTGGGATATTAGACTTAGGTATCTAATTACCAGTATGTTGCAAATTAATATTATTTTAATATTTACTTTACATTTTATTCATTTTGGGATATAATAAAAGGGAAGGAGAAATAGATTATGACGACTAATTACATGAATTTACTGAAAGAGACGTTTAACGACCTCAACAGCCTAACCCCTGAAAAACTGACGGGTCTGGTTGATGAGACGATGAAGTACTTCCAAGACCTACAGGGCAAGATCACCTCGAAAGAACCCGGGGTCCGAGAAGAGGCTTTGAAAGAGTCTATGGCTCTCCGAGAAACACTCGAAAAGCAGATGGTTGAACTTTGTGAATCGACAGGACTCGACCCAGCTCAATTGGCTGCTTATGCCGAAGATACGGCAAATATGAGCCCTCAAGATCAGGCCATGATTGCAAACGTGAAAGATAAGTTAAAGGGTTTGCAGCCTGAAAAAGCGGTAAAGAAAGTAAAACGACCCACTTTAAAAATCGTAGGATAAAGAAATGGAAATTAGACCTGCTGGAACTACTCCTTTTATTAGCCCGGTCGCTCCGGTAGGTTCTTCTACAAGCGAAGAGCAAACCGCGCAGGTATTGTGCGACTTCGGCTATTTGGCTTTGCTTCTCAATGAAAATGAGAAGGCGAGCACTCCTGCTTTGGTCGCTCAAATTAAGCAGTTGGTGTCGACGATTACCAATGCTACGATCACCGATCCAACGGCTGAATCGATTTATATGGCAGCTTTTACCAATGGATCTATTACGACGCTGATCAATGGAAATGGAACGATTAACTCTTCCGCAGCGTCACTGTATCTGTCCTATTTTGAATCAGGGAATGCGAAAGCCTCTTTGCCTTCTTTGGCAGAGCAGGTGATGGGATGGCTCTCTGGCGCAGATAATAATGGAACGCCGCCAGTGGATTTGCAGACAGCGCAAGACCCGACGACGATTTTTACCTATTTAATGTTTATGAGCTCAACGAATCTTTGCAACGACTCGACATTAGAAGGTGATGTAGAAAATTTAATGAAGCAGTCAGGGATTATCCCTTTCAGCCAAACCGCAGCTTATTTTATGGCTGCCTATTGTTACGCGAATAACGTTTCCCCATCGTTACTGACAGGCCTTTTTGTAGGCAATGCAGCGACTCCTGACCTCGACACGTTTATTGCAGCGTTTCAAAACTTAGAAGCCGGAAACGGCTGGACTCCGCCAGCGGGCATGACAGGCGATCAAGCGCTTGATGCGATGATGGCGACAATAGAGCCCTACTTAACAAATTAATTTAATCAGGTGATTATGGCTAAAGATGCAATTACACCCGTTCAAGATACCGACCAAAGCGCAGTCTACTTCCTCATTCAGGAACAGATGCTGGCGATGGATGCGGACACGCAGAAAAAAGAGGCTCATAAAGCCCCTATCGCAGTGGCGCATCATGTGATGGCCGCTATCGCGACGACGAACAACGGGATGCTCGGCGCTACCTATAATCCTCCTTCGACGGGATCAAGCGGTCCTATCCAACCCATTACTCCAAACAGCTCAAATAATTCGCAAACCAACGGCCCTCTTCCCTCTTATAACCCTCCTCCAAACGGTGGTACATCAGGCTGCCCAGATGCTTCTTGGCCAGGCGGCGGCGAAACGAACATGAATATGAGCGGTTATTTGGACAAGCTCTACCAATTTATGCTCTACCTAAACAGCATTCCAAATGACGGTCAGGCTGACTTCCAGTTCCTCTCTTACATTACGACGCTGGCTCAGCACGGGGTTTTGAATAACCCACAAGTGCAGAAAATGCTCAGCGATTGGAACTTTTCTGCCAAGCTTCCTGGCATGGTTCAGCAAGCGGTCCTCTCTGCGATGTTCTACGGTTATGGTGGATCGAATGGTCAGCAAGGCGCAACGAACTTCATCAACGCCATTGAAGGTGTTTTACAACCATTAAGCGGTAATAATTCCTATATCGCTCAAATGGCAGACCTCTTCAACGGACAGTTAGTCCAGCTTCCTGCGATTGCTCAAGAGTTTGGCTTTGCAAACGGCGGTACCGGTTCTTTCACCTACACGCTGCCCGACGGCGCAACTGTGACGTTTAATTGGGCCGGCCCAAATTCTTCTGCGATGGACCAGTATAACATCGAAGAGTTCATCAATAACTTTACGAAAAATTACAGCCCAACGCCTGTATCTGGTAACTCGAGTGAGTTTAACCTCGTCTCGAAAGACTACCGGATGTCGATTTTTGACTACTATACGAATTCGCTCAGCGACCCTTCCGAAATTCTCTGTATTTTGATGGCTCTTTTAAGCGACGAAAACTCACAAGCCGACTTCTCTGGTCTTTCAGCGACAACGGACCAGTTAAGCCAGATGACGAACGATTACGCATCGCCACTGTTAAGCGCTGCGCAAAACTTCGGCAATATGACCGATACCCAAACGCAAAACTTCATGGAGCTCTTCTACAATTCAACGTACATCATGAATACAGAAGGACAGCTCTCGAATCTCTCTGGCACCTGGAATAGCAACGTCTACTCGACGATTGCAAACCAGTCGATCACGATTACGCCTGCTTCGGGCTCAAAGCCAATCACGACTACGCTGGGAGCGCTGATGGAAGCAGCTTCGAGCGGCGGTTCAATCGACGGCGATACAATCTCTGTCCATGACGTGACGAACGCCTTGAATAGCTTAAACCCACAGGGCGGCACATCGGCTCCTACGACGAACCCGAGCTTCCAGTCGATCTTAAACTCGCTGCAGCAGGCTGGTTCGTTGATTACGAGTACGTCGAACACCCTATCGACACAGCTCGGCACGATTTCGCAGCAAGATAACCAGTACCTCAAGTTCGGTAGCTCGGTTGTCGATCCTACGGGCGGCGGAACAGTCCAGATGGAAATGCAGATTATTAATAACCAAAAATCTAACTAATAATAAGAGGAATAAACGTATGTCTAGCTATGAACCACTTACCGATGTCCAGTGGAACCACTTGGAATCTCTGTTTCCAAAGCCTGTAAAACGGGGCCGCGGAAAACCACACACACCTTGGCGTGCTGTACTCAACTCGATTCTCTTCGTCCTGATGACAGGAGCGAAATGGGGTGCACTTCCAAAGACTCCTGATTTCGCCTCGAAATCTGCCTCTCACCGTTGGTTTATTCTGTGGGATAAAGATGGAAAGCTAGATCAAATCCTCTCTCTATTAAACGGTCTTGCTGAGACGAGCGCACAATTGACCTTCCCTGCGCGTCGCCAAAAGCTTCCCCGTTTGCCAGATCTCGCCGTTGCACCAGCTGTGGCGTTGATCTAAGTAAAAGTTTCTCCTTCCTTGTTACTGTTTGGCCGGCCTTTAAAGCCGGCTTTTTTATTGGGATTATATTTTAGTTAAATTATCAAGTTTCAAATTTACTTTTTAATTTATATATGATAAAATTACTTATGAAAGGTGAAATAGAAGTTAATAAAAAGGAAAAGGTAATTATGACTGCGAATGCAATATCAGCTAATCCTACTCCAATTGTAAACCCGCTGACGCCTCCAGAGAGGAAGTCGTACAATATCTCTCTCGGTATGTATACAGCGATGATGTCTTTTATGAATCAGATTACCAATTTGCAAAACTACAGTATGACCCTTTTGCAAACTTCATTGACCGTCCAAAATCAGGAAATTACCGGTTCTAACTACTTCATCAAAGAAATGTCAGGCGGCCCTGTCCTTTCTAAAGATGCCGATCCTCTCAACGCTCCTGCCGGAACTTATTCCGATGAGCAGATCTTGCAGTGGATTGCAAGCTACGGAACGAAAGATCAAAAATCGACCAATTTGTCGGTGATTACGTCTCAATTGACTGTTCACAACACGCAATATAACCAGTTTAACTCGGCGATGGGAGCCATTACAAACGGCTTGAACGAAAACTCTCAGACGACGACGCAGAACATTACGACTGCCTTGCAAGAGTACAGCCAAGGTCCTCAGTCGATCATGCAAACCGTTGCAGCGTTCCTCTAACCTAAAAGGAAATATATGGCAGCCGAAACGATTCAGTTTTCTAGCTTTACCGTTCGAAGCCCGGATGTGGCCGAGCAGCTGAGCCAAACCTCGTCGAATATCATCAACATCGACGAAGGTGCAGCTCCGACTCGCTCTTCCAAGGGAATGATGACAACCCAGGCTCCAACCTTGGTTTCGACGACTGCTACGGGCGGCTATAATGACGAGCTAAACGAGATCATGACGGCTGTCATGCTCGCTCTCGTTGAGCTGGCAAAAAACAGCGGCGAGGTCGATAAAGTTCAAACAGAAGCTGGTAACTCAGCTGTGAAAATCACTAAGCAGCTCGCAGAGCAAGCCAAACAGGCAGCTCTCAAGATGCAGAGAAAAATCAGAGAAGAGCGCCACCGATCGGGCATCATGAAAATCGTCAGCTGCGTCGTCGGTGCGGTGATCTTCGTCATCGGCGCTTTGACCGCCGATCCGGCCCTCATGATGATGGGTATTTTTACGACGACAATGAGTGCGACGGGCGGACAACAAGCTCTCGATAAACACCTCAGCAGTAATCTCGGTTTGAAAATTCTAGAAGAAGTGGGCATCGCCGTAGGCTTTGCGATCGCTTTTGGCGGCTTGGGTTATGCAGCATCGAGCGTTGCAACAGCTGGCGCTGGAGCGGCAGCGACAGCCGCCGCAGACGCTTCGACAGAAGCTGCGGCAGACGTTTCTTCCTCTGTTGCCACTGAAGCAACAGAAGAGAGTACGCAGAGTACAGCAGAACAATCGAGCCAAAACGCAAAGACACCGACTGGCCCTGTTGGTAGAGCAGCTGGATCCCTTCTCATGGGTACGACGATGGCTGGTAGCTTATGGAGCAACATTGTACTAGCAATCGAAGAGGGTTGGAATAAAGTCGACCACAAGAAACAGATCAGCAAAGAGCGCATGGAGCTCAGCAGCGCAATTGCAGGTATTGCCTTAACATTAGCGGCAGGATTCGGCGGCGGACTTCTTCAAAGTGGCACACAATTCAATGGAATTTCTTCCGCTTTCGCTAAGGGAATGGGAGAAGGAGTGTACTCCGCAACTCGCATCAGCTTAGAACTCGGCATGATGGCTCTCTACATTTATCAAGGGACGCTGAACATTGAGCAAGGGCAGACTCAGTTAGCCATGGCGGGAATTTCCAAATTACAAGGGAATAACCAGGCCAATCAGTCTTTGGTCAGCAACGTATTGACCCGTATTGAGCAGCAGATCAACCAAAACCAAGCTGCACAACAACAGATTAATAGTACTTATACAGATATCAATAGCCGATGGGGCGCTTACGTCGATCAGTATGCCACCGCGGCCCGTTTGATTGGATAGATTTAAAAACTTAAATTATCAGGTGAGGATATGACAAGTTCAACGCAAAGTACTTCAAGTTCTTCCAGTTCAAGTAACTGGTTTTATGCTAAACCCACAAGCGTTTCGCTAACGGTGGAAGCGGCTTTGGAAGCGATCGAAAATTCGAGCAACTTGCAGCAGCAAGGCTATGAAGTGAATAAGGACTTCCTAAAAAACCAAGCCACTTCAGCGAAAGCAACTGCTGAAGCGATGCAGGCTTCTGGAAATCAAGAAGCCCAAGCAACAACGATGAATGCTTGGTCTAGCATTGGTGCCGGTACAACGACAATCGGTATGTTTGGCGCGGGTGCGCTCCATGCAAGCTATGCATCGAGCAAATCGAATCTCGGCGAGACGAACGATAAGTTAAAACAGATCAGCGACATGCAAGACAAGATGAATGCAGAGAATCCGGCTCGTTTAGGTGGAGCGATCGACTCGTCAGAAGAGTTGAGCGGAGATGATTTGGCGCAAGCTCGTCAGCGTTTAAGCCAAGCAGACTTCAGTAAACAAAAACTCACGGATCAAGAGCAGCAAAGCTTGACTCGAGATTACCAAGCGGTTAAGCGAGTATCTGATTTAAATGATGCAGATGAAGCGAGCAAAGAAGCTACAACCGACTTTAAGAAAAAGCTCAACTCGCAAAAAGAAGACCTTCGCAATGAGCAAAAATCGGCTCTTGAGAGCGTCAGCGATCTGAAGAACAAATATTATCAGATCAGCCAAGGTCTATCGCCTGTGATTCAGGGTGCCGTTCAAACCTTTGCGGCAGCCGCTCAAAAAGCAAAAGCGGTCGAAGATGCGCTGCAACAGGTAGCGAGATACTCCCTCGATGCGTTGAGCTCTGCGGTACAAGCAGCGGGTCAAAACATATCGAACCAAGGTCAAAACATCAGTTCGGCAATCCAGGCTCTCTTGACTGGTATTGCTCGAAGCAACGAAGTTCGCGGTTAAAAAGGCTTCCTTCCTCCCTTTTTCCGGACCTCCCCCATGTTGGGGGAGGTTTTTTTGTTTATAAGTTACTTATAATTAATGGTTTAAATTCAAATTAAGCCGTTGATATTATCTAAATATTTTGCTATAATTAGAGTATGACCACAGCAGCTACGATCACATCTTCTACTCCTTCGGCCATCCATGCCGTACCGACTACGGCCGAAGCTCACGCCGTCCCTGTTCAGGCGAACGTTCACGTTCAAGCTATCGGTAAGCTGAAGCTCTACGTTGAAGTTGGCGGAAAGCGCTATTCTTTTTCTTCAGAAAATCTCACTGCGGAACAACAAACTAAAATAGCTGCCTTAGAAAGTCGTTTGATTTCAGGAGAGCAGGGCCCTGTCACAGAAGCTTCCATCGATCTCGATGAGTGTCTTTTAAAACGCGGCGGACAATCGAGTTATCTCGCAAGTTCAGATCCATTAGTCGCCGATTTTCGCGCCCTTGTGAAAGAGCTACTCGGTGTAAAAGCCCTCCTTTGGAATACTTATCTTCCTGGCGAACGGACCCACGTTGACGCCGGAAAAGAAAAACACTATACCAACGCTCGACTCACGGAATTAAAACCCAATAAAAACGACCTCGTTCGAGCTCTCCATGAGACCAGTTTGACTGACGAAAATCCGATTGATCTCGCAGAACAAATGAAACGGATGAAGCGAAACAAAGCGGCTCAGCATCTCATGCAAGCCTCTCTTGCTGGCTTAAGAAAGCTGAAAGATGAATTACCTCCCGGTGAACTCGCATCTCAGGGACGCGCGCAAAAGATCGAAGAAGCGATGAAAGCCGTACAAAATCTCAACAGCACAGCGATTCTTTTTGAAGCGACCCATCCACTCGATCTCAGCACCATCGATCCTGCTAAGAGAATGGACGCCCTTAAGAAAAAGCAGGGCTGCGCCAAAGCTCTCATTGAAAGTCGTGAAGCTCCGAAGAAATGGGATTACTTGAGAAGCGATACGAATCCCGATGAAGAGCAACACTATGCGGCTCAGCTTGCTCTCAATACTTATCTTGGAACCCGAGAAGGATACGATGAGGCTTGCCTGGAGCTCAACGGCGAACCATCGCGAGATCCTCTCGAAGGGTTCTTTATGCGCCTCAGCGCTGAAGTGGCTGAAGGGCGCAATCCTGAAGTTCTCAATGATCGCCTCTTCAACCGTCTCTTTGAAGCTCTGAACACCACTGAAAAAATGGCTCTTCGAGCTTACTTAACTGCCGAAGCGCAGCGCCTCAGTGCAGCGTTCCAGCAATTGCCAGTTGATGGACCCGATATCGCCCGCAACCATTACCGAGCGGGAACGACCTGGTCTACCCTTGCGCAGTCTGACTATCAAGACGCTCTTCCCAATGCGTTCGATCGTGAGATGACGCATCTTCTCCGCCCCCAAGCTTAAAAAATCGCTCTTCAATTCTTTCATGAGTTAAGCTTTAGAAATGGATACCATTTCTATTCCAGTACCTAAAACTCAGATCGATCTATTTTGCAAAAAACATCGAATTGCTCATCTCGCATTATTTTGATCTGTTTTAACCTCTCGGTTCACTGAAAAAAGTGATGTTGATATTCTCGTGAAATTTGAGAAAAAACATGCTCCTGATTTGTTGGATTTGATCAGAATGGAAGCAGAATTAAGCGATATTATCGGTCGAGTTGTTGACTTAAAGACTCCCAATGACTTGAGTCCATATTTCCGAGAAGAAGTACTCGCAAAGGCGAAGACAATCTATGGAAATCAAAGATCGATTCTATCTTTTACAGGATCCTCTTCGCGGGAGGATCGGGGCAGAATAGGCAGGATTCTCTATTTTTTATTCTGCTTATCATGCCGACTTTGTTGATCCTATTCATCCTGTTTTTTCTATCCCTTTCAGCCTCGATATTCTTTGCTGTAAAGTTACAGCAAAACTGATGTGCTGTAAAGTTACAGCACAACTCTATTCACATACTTAGTTAGTGATCAAATGCTTAGAGGGTGTTTGATAAAAAATGTTTCATCGCTTTTTTGGATTATTTTGGCCGCTTTTTGATTGTTTTTTGGGGGGCTATATACCTCATCGATATTGCCCCCCAAACAAATCGATCAAAAATCGGCTCAAAAGAACCGAAAAATCGATCGAAATTTTATTACCAAACACCCTCTTAGGTTTAGACAAACTAAACCGTAGAGATGGGGAGTGTCCGTTTTTTTTCATAGAAATAGAGGAGGGGGAAGAGAACGGCGATGGCTAGGAAAATGAGCAGAGCTAGGGGATAGATGGTTCCGTTGTAAAGAGCGCTGCTGAGGCCGACGATGAGGGCAGAGAAAAGAAGGCGAAGGCTCGTGATCAGGCTGGCGACTGTGCCGCGCATAGTCGGAAAAAGGTGCATCCCTTCTGGAAAATAGAGTCCGCAAATCCAATTAGCTCCAAAAGCGTAGATGATCATAGCTGCAGTCATGAGATAGGGATCGGTCGGGCGGAGGAGGGCCATTAGAGAGAAGCAGAGTCCGGATCCGACCGTGAGAATCCACGATGTCTTCTTAATGATTTCCATTCCCCATTTCGCTAAAGCTCGTTTCAAAAGAAGGCTTCCTGCGACCCATCCGCCGAGAATCGTGCCTTGAACGAGTGGGAAAAGAGCTTTATTTATCCCAAATTCGACGACGAAGAGGAGCGAGCTTGCCGAGAGGAACGCAATATAGGTTGCAAAGATCAGACTCATCGCCACAGTAAGTTGCCAAAAAGGAGCGCTCTTCAAAACTGTTTTAAAATCTCGAGCGATGGAGGGAATATGAAAGACTCTTCGATTGGGAGAGGGGAGTGTTTCTTTCAGGAAGAAGGTCGTTGCGACAAAACTGACGAGTACAAACAGGGCAATGGCAAGAAAATTGGATCGGAACCCAAAGTTATGATTGAGGTAACCACCGAGCAAAGGAGCTCCAGCCATGATCAAAGGCATGATCGTATTGAGGTGAGTCGAAGCATCGATGGCACGCTCTTTTGCAAACGAATCGAATATGATCGCTGTGCCAAGCGTAAAGCAACCGCCGCTGCCAAGTCCTTGGAGTATGCGACCCCAAAGCATCAGATCGAGATTGGGAGAAAAAAGAGTCAGTAAACTACCTAGCAGGAAAATGGAAAGTGCGATGAGGAGCGGTTTTTTGCGTCCATAAGAATCGGAAAGAGGGCCGTAGAAAGGGCCTGAAAGACAAATGCCGATGAAATTCCACGTAAGAAGGCTTTGAATCGCGCCCTCTGTGGTGGAAAATGCGACCATCATATCGGAAAGCGCAGGCAGAAAAATATCAGTTTCTGTCGCAGCAGCGACAAAAATGATGATGATCAGAGTTAAGTATTTAACTTCTTGCCTGGTAAGCATGGAATGAGATTTAAGCCGATCGATCCCGGATCACTTTGGGTGGAGCGTGGTCGACGACTGAGTCCTTATCGATGAGAATCTCTTTGATGGTGGGATCGGAGGGGACCTCAAACATCAAATCGCGAAGGATCGATTCAGCGATCATTCGGAGCGCGCGAGCACCGGTGCCCGTTTCTTTTGCCTTTTTCGCCATTGCGAGAAGAGCATCCGGAGTAAATTCAAGCCGGACGTTTTCTTCAGCAAAGAGCTGTTTATATTGTTTGACGATCGAATTTTTGGGTGTGGTGAGAATGTCGACAAGGTCATGTTCGGTGAGCTCATTGCAGTTGGCAATCGAGTTGAATCTGCCGACAAACTCGGGGATCATACCGAAAGAAATGAGATCTTCAGGCTCAACTTTTGAGAGGAGATAGTTCGTTTCGTGAGCGTCGAGAGCTTTTTTCGTCGCCGCATCGAAGCCAATGGTGCTTTTACCGAGTCGTTTTGCAATTTGTTTATCGAGGTGGACGAAGGCGCCCCCTACGATAAAGAGAATATTTTGCGTATTGACTTTGATGTATTCTTGATTCGGGTGCTTACGGCCTCCTTTGGGAGGGACGTTTGCCACGGTTCCTTCGACGATTTTCAAGAGAGCTTGTTGCACGCCTTCACCAGAAACATCGCGAGTGATCGAAACGTTGGAGGTCGTTTTTCGGATCTTATCGATTTCATCGACATAGATAATTCCGTGCTCCGCTTTCGCGACATCATAGTCGGCTGCTTGTAAGAGGCGGAGAATGATGTTTTCAACGTCTTCACCTACATAGCCAGCTTCCGTGAGTGTGGTGGCATCGGAGATGGCGAACGGGACATCGAGAATCATCGCGAGGGTACGGGCGAGAAGAGTCTTGCCAGAACCAGTCGGGCCGATCAACATGACGTTCGATTTGCTGTATTCGACTTCATTTTTCTTGCCGATAGAACGGATTCGCTTGTAATGGTTATAAACGGCGACAGCAATGGTTTTTTTTGCAGATTCTTGACCAATGATATACTCGTCGAGGTGAGCCTTAATTTCTTTTGGCTTGAGGAGTTTCATTTCATACGAGACAGGCTTTTTCTGCACGATATCAAGGCATAATGTAATGCATTTATCGCAGATATAAGCGTTTGGTCCTGAAATGAGTTTCTCAACGAGATCCTCCGTGCGCCCGCAAAATGAACAGGCTGCAACTTCGGTATTTTGTTTTTTGGTCATGTGCTTGCCGTACTGAGAACCTGCGATTTATCGGTGAGGCTAGAAGCCGCTTGCGGTGGTTTCGCAATGTGATCGACGAGTCCATAAGCGAGAGCTGCTTCTGGATTCATGTAAAAATCTCTCTCAGAATCTTCCAAAACTCTTTGAACGGATTGACCAGTAAAGCGAGCCATCAATTCCGAGGTGATTTTTTTCAATTCGAGGATTTCACGCGCCTGCAGTTCGATATCGGCCGATGTACCCATGATGCCGCCGTAAGGTTGGTGGATCATGATGCGGCTGTGGGGGAGGGCAAATCGCTTCCCTTTGGTTCCTGCTGCGAGGAGAATCGCCGCCATAGAAGCTGCTTGTCCGATGCAGTAGGTATTGATATCGCATCCGAGGAATTGCATCGTATCGAGAATCGCGAGGCCAGCTGTGATCGATCCCCCTGGCGAATGGATGTAGAGGTTGATGTCTTTTTTCGGATCTTCCATTTTCAGGAAGAGAAGCTGGGCGACGACGACGTTAGCCATCTGGTCGTTGATATCGGTGCCGATGAAAATGATTCGGTCTTTTAAAAGACGCGAATAAATATCCATCGAGCGCTCTCCGCGGCCGGTATCTTCAATCACATATGGCGTCAGTGACATAAACATCCCTCATCTGTTTGGTTTACCCAATATATAGTGTGGGCTAGGCAACCGGTCAAGCTAAAATCGAATCTTGTGCTTTTGCCAAGATCACCTTCGAGAGAGCTAATGCAAAAACCTCTTTCGGGATTTTATCGACGTTGCGGCTGCCAAACGATTGAAGTGTGGCGATCGCTTCGTCTTGAATTTCTTTATGTGTCACGGGAATTTTTGCATCGTGCACAATTTGGCGGGAGAGGTAAAACAGGCGAACCGCTTGTGACGCTTCCATCGTAATTTTTTCTTCGAGGCTCGTCCGCTCATCCGCAGACATTTTATTCCACGAAGCTTTGAATTTCGGATCTTGCATCAGTTGGTGCATCCGGTGTTTTTTCTCTGTTTCAACCAAAGACTTAGGTAGATCGAAAGGATAGGTAGCTACCAGGAAGTCATTGACTTGCTCACGGAGGTCGCCCTGCACTTTTTCGTCGGCTCTCTTATTCAAGATATCGGTGATCGATTTGCGCATCGCTTCGACGTTTTCAGCGCCCACTTTTTTGGCGAAGTCATCATTGAGTTCTGGTAAGACAGCTTGCTCAACTTTCAAAATCGAGAGGCGAATTTTCTTCGGTTTGAATTCCCGTTTTTCTTCTTCCGTCGCAGTATCATCGGCTTCGCTCATACCTTCCAAAACATCGCCCGCTTTCGCGCCTTTAACGAGATTTTTCATCCAGTTGGCCATTCTCTCTTTCGAGACTTCAAAACGGATATGGTGGAACACTTGCTGCGTTGTTTCTCCCTCGATCGTGTCGAGGTCAATCATGATGTAGTCGCCATCTTGGATCGGTCGGTCGGTGACTGGGGTCCATTCAGCGTAGAAGAACATCATTTGGCGGACGGCTTCTTCGAGTTGCTTATCAGCAACTTCGGGGCGATCAACGGGTTTGCGGGCGAATAACTTTCCATCCACAGTTGGGATTTTCGGTTCTGTTTCAAAGGAGAAGGTCAAATGTGCGCCCTCATCATTGATCTTTTTCACGTCGAAAGAAATTTGGGAATTGTTGTTCAACAGGGGAATGCGGGCGAGTTTTTGCGCTTCGACGTAGGCTAAATCGGCGAGTTGTTTTTGGAGTTCTTTTTCAACTTGCGGGCCGTACTTTTTGAGGATCATCTCTTCTGGAGCTTTTCCTTTTCTAAACCCAGGAAGGACGACTTCTTTGCTGACGTTTTTCGCTGCGGCTTTGCGCGCTTTTTGCACCATTTCAGCTGACGCATGGATATCGAACTCGATCCGGCAGGCAGCTTTGCGGTGGACGGTTACTTTAACATCAGTGCTTTTGTATTCTTCCAATTCATGGGCAAGGGCTGTCACTGTCAAACTCCGAAAAAAGTTACGCTTGAGAGAAAGCGGGCGATGAGGCTCGAACTCACGACCCTCACGTTGGCAACGTGATGCTCTACCACTGAGCTACGCCCGCATTTGAGGGACCAACTATAAGCAATCTACACATTTTCCCGCAAGTTAGGAAAAGAACGGAAAGAAAAAATTAAAAAATAACTCATTGTCGGGATGCTCCGCCCCCGCCCCCAGGGGCCCTACCTGAGACTTCGCCGACCGCTTCGCTATCGCGTCCTCGCCCTCGGTCGTGCAAAGCACTGCTCCTTCGGGCTGCGCCGCAATTCTGCTTTGCCTTAGCGGGCATCGGCTGCTCAAAGCGCTCCAGCTTCGCTTTCGCGTCCTTTCGCAGGGAGGCCACCAACTTCGTGGCGTCCCGCTCCGCGGTCATTTCCGAGCCCGAGCCAGTGTGCGAGCCCGAGCCCGATTTTTTTTCAGATTGGCTGCTCAAAGCATTCGGCTTCGCGGAAGCGACTATTTTCATGGCGGGTTTTTTTAAGGATGGAGCTTGCTCTTGAGGAAGGAGCAAGCAAGGCCGAGGGCGCTGTGGGTCGGGGGTGTTTCAGCGAGCGGATTGAGGAGAAGAAAGTCGTGAATAGTTCCCAGATAACGGGCAGAGGTGACTTCAATTCCCGCCTGAAGAAGTTTGTGGGCGTAGGCTTCTCCCTCATCGCGAAGGACATCGTGTTCAGCGGTGAGGAGGAGGGTTGGCGGGAGGTGCTTAAGGGTGGAGGTGGGAGTGTGAAGCGGGGAGGCGGTGTGTTTGGTGCGGTCGGAGGGATTTGGAGCGTAGGCTTCCCAAAACCACTCCATGGCGGGTTTGGTGAGCCAGGGGCCTTTCGCGTAGGTGTGATAAGAGGGAGTCGATAGGCTGGCGTCGGTGACCGGGTAAAAGAGGGCTTGGGCCGCGAGGCGAGGGCCGTCCCGTTCAAGTGAAAGGATGGCAGTGACGGTCGCCATGTTGCCCCCGACGCTATCGCCTGCAACAGCGATTCGGGAGGGGTCTAGATGGAGGGTATCTCCGTGAGCGGCGAGGTAGGTGAGCGCTGCGTAAGCTTCTTCGAGTGGTTTGGGATATTGAGCTTCTGGGGAAGGGGTGTAGTTTAGGAAGATGACGGCAGCGTTGGAGCCAATGGCTATTTCTCGCACCAGCCGATCGTGGGTTTCTCGGTTGCCTAAGATCCAGCCTCCTCCGTGAAAATAGAGAATGATGGGGAGTTTGGCTTTTGTATGAGGCGGGCGAATGATCCGAATCGAGAGTTTTTCGTCAGGTCCGCAAGGAATAAAACGGTCTTCGATATCGGCGGAAGGTTTGGGAATGGGATGCGCTTGCAAAGAGTCCAGAACTGCGCGCGCTTGCAGGACGGGGAGTTTGTAGATAGGCGGAGCTTTTTTTTCCGCAAGCTGCTTGAGAAAATGGTTGGTGACGGCATCCAGGGGATGGGGCGGCATGGAGTAGGCTCCTTAGTTTTTTCAGATCGTATAATATTCTGTAATTTCTTGTTTTGAAAATTACTGCGTCTCTTTTTATAATCTTAACAAGAGCAAGCAGGTGTCTATGTTACCCGCTAATTTTTATCTGCCTTCTGTCATAGGATCCCAGCAAAATTCGCCATCTATTTTTGACCCATTAAATCCGGTTGAACCTCTCCAACCTTTATTCGCATCTGATTTGCAAGGGGAATTGCCTCCTTGCTTTGAGTCGGGAATAAAGAGAAAAATTGCGCCAGAAATAATATCAATGGATAGAAAAATCCCAAGGATTATCCAACCAGGAGAAGGATTAAGCGCAGAAGCGTTGGAGAAAAAGGTTATAAAACATCTAAATGCAAAGCAACCCGATCAGGCTTTGATCTTGCTCGATAACACAATAGATACTGTACGCGGCAGTTGGAAATTAATAGCATTAAAAACTTGTGCATTTGTAATGAAAGGAGAATCTTATTTTGTCCATCTTTGCATCAAACAAGCAATCGAGCTCATTCCAAAAAATAACCCTCAGCTTTTTCACCAATACATCCGTTCAATATGTTTGGATGATTGCATACCTTCACTTCTCGCTAAAAGTTTTTCCTTTAATCCGATGCCTCAACAGCCGGGGGTTGCGACAGATGTAGCGGATTTACTCACGCGTGTTCAGAGAGTGACCGAGGCGGGGTTTCTTCAAAACGGTTTGTTATTGCTAGATGCTTATCCAGAAATAACAAATAAAAGTATGGAACTTCTCCGTTGGAAAACTTATCTAAAGAATCAATTAGAGAGTGCCAAACCTCAGTCACCCAAAAGAAATTTTCCAAAAGCTCAATCATCTCGATTTCCTTCTACAGAACCAGAGTTAATACGACGAGTCTTTACCGCAAAGGAACATGGGTATTATGAAAATGCTCTTCTTGTTTTAGAGTCTGAGCCCAATATAGTTCGGGGAAATAAGCAACTGACTCAGTGGCAAAAGGAGTTGGAGAGCTATTTCGAGCCCGCTGACAATGATCTAACTCCAGAAATAGTGGATTTGAAAAATGTTACGCTCACTTACTGCCAAGCAGGAAGGTATGGAGATGCTACAAAATTGTTGGGGGAGAATCATGAGCTTGTTTTTGACAGTAACGAATTGAGTCTTTTAGAAGGAGAGGTGCATGCTTATGTACGGGATTTCGCTAAGGCAAAAAAAAGTTTTCTGCGCGTTTTTCTGCGTGATCCGCAGAACCAACAACTAAACCGACTTCTGACTCAATATAATATTTCTCTTTAAAGTTAAGATCTTGTAAAAAAATCTTTACATGTTTTTGTTGCGACGGTTACGATGCCTTGTTTACGTTGAGGTACGTGATGAGCGTTGCGATGCATTCAAGCTATGCGAAGGAAATAGAAACAATTTTGCCTGAGTATGGAACAAAAACAAAATATTGGCGTTTAACCATTCAATTTAGAACGGAAGAGGCCGCCACTTCTTTTTTTTGGGAAATGCCAGCTCAGTGGAAATCGTGCATCGATCGAAATGAATTAGAGGGATGTGCGGTTCGCCTGTTTCAAGATCGATATTCTCCATCTCGGAGTTGCAATCTGATCGATCAGATACAGGAAATGATTCAAGAGCGACCTGATTTGCGCTTGGCGTTAAACAGCATTTCCACGCCAGATTTACTTGCGCTGGAAAAAAATTGACCATTCTGAAAAAAAATTTACTTTTTGTGCAATGTAAAATTTTTTGGTTGCACTGCTTTAGGAAAATCGGTAAAACCAGTAATTCGGACTAAGTTCTCGGGTTCAGGCATATGCTCAATTTTCGAAAGATGAGACAAGACTTCTCCTCAAACATACTGAAAGAGGGGAAAGCGTTGTATGACAAGAGTCGTGTTGTATCGGCTAAAATCATAAAGTTGGATAACGATACGATTCGGTTTAGCAGCAAAATTCTCGGTAGTTTCGAGAATGCTTATGAAAGCGAAATCGAGGTCGATCGATTTGCGTCACAGGCGGTGCACACCAATTGCGACTGCCCTAGTCGCTACGATTGCCAACACTTAGCTGCGTTGATTTTTTTTCTCGAAGATAAAATTGATGCGTTACTGATCGAATATTCGAAGGAATCGGATATTTCTGCGAGCGATCAATTAGGCTCTGAAGAAAAACAGGAGCTGATTGAAGCGATTAAAGAAGCAGAAACAAAAGAAGTTGTTAAACAAGACGCCCGTTATCAGAAACAGGTGCTCCAAGAATACGTCGCCTCTTCAGATGTCTTGTCGAATTCGCCTTTCTTTTTACCTGGTGAAGAGGGAGCGTTGGCATCGGCTGAACTCGCCGTGATTTTCAATCCTCAGTCGCTGCAACAGAAGGCGAAAGTAGAATTTCAATTAGCTCTTCGATTGCCTTTTCGCTCGAAGCCGTTGCAGATTTCTCAACTCAAGGGATTTTTAGAGGCAGTTCGCTACGAAGAGCCGCTCTTTGTGGGTGGACGTAGGTTGTTTTTCTCTCTGAAGAGTTTTGATGAGGCGGGTGGAACCCTTCTCCAACTCCTACTCGATCACGCGAGAATTCAAGAAGTGACGCAAAATGAACGGGCGCAGAGAATCGCTTCTCTCGATCCAGAAGTGTTTGGCTTGTTGTTGGCCAAAACACACGAAGTGGGGATGCGCCACATGGGGCCGAGAGGCTTCAAAGATATGGAAGACGAGCTTCCAGCTCTCCCGTGTCTTTATTTAGGTACTCTTGAAACGCCGCTGCGCTACGCCCCAGCGCCCATCTCTTTCCGATTCAGCCTTGAATATCTAGAACCGCCAGCTGCCAAAATCTTAATCAAGCCAAAACTTGTTTTGGGTGAAAATACACTCGATGCGGATGACGCTATTTTATTTGAGTGCGCAAATCCCGGCATGATCCACCAAGATACTTATTATCGCTTCCCGTCGCATGTAAAACGGACCCACTTGCTCAATCTCCCGTCCATCCGAGAAATGACGATTCCGGAACCGCTCTTCGGCACATTTGTTGAAAATTCGCTACCTGAATTAAAGCGCTTTGCCGAAATCGAAGGAGCGGAGATTCTCGATAAATTTGTCACCTTGCCATTTGCGGGGGAATTAGGCGCTCGATGTCATTTATCCTATTTGGATGGAGAGTTAGAAGCGACCCTCTTTTTCCAATACGAAGGACAAGAAATACCCGCCGCACCTTCTAAGCTTGCTTACGATGACATCAAAACATTCGTGTCATCGCAGGGCGTTTTAGCTCGCAATCTCGTTGAAGAGCGGCAGATCATCGAAGATCTCTTCCAAGATTTCGTCTTCAATCCGCAGACAGGCGCCTATATGGCGAAAACGGAGAAGAAGATTGTCGAATTCATGACTGGCACAATCCCGCGCAATCAACACAAAGTGCAGTTTGAATGTCCACAAAACTTGTTGGATCAGTTCATTTATGATGAGACGAAATTTAAACTCGATCTCGATGCAAGTGATACGGTTGGTTACTATGAAATTGATCTCAAAGTTGAGGGAGCGCTCAAAGGCGTTAAGTTAGAACTTCTTTGGGAATGCGTCTCAGCCAAACGATCTTATGTCGAACTCGATGCGGTCAAAGCGCGCTCGAAAGAAGTGGGTTCTCGTTTCTCCAAAATTTTGGTTTTGGACCTGGATCGGCTCGGGAAAATCGTGCAACTCTTCGACGAAATCGGCATTAAGAAGCTAGATGATCACAAAGAGCGTAAACCCCTGTGGAATTTGGCGACGATCGATCCAAAGGCGTTCGATGGCCTTCCTGTAGACTTCAAGATGTCGGCAAAATTGCTCGAGATCCGCAGCCAGATGCTCGGCGAAATCCCATTAAAACCATCGGCAATTCCTAAAGAGGTTCACGCAGAACTTCGCCCCTATCAAGCTGAGGGCGTTCATTGGCTGGAGAGACTCCGCCTCATGTATTTGAACGGAATTTTGGCTGACGATATGGGTCTTGGAAAGACCGTTCAAGCGATTACTGCAATTACGCAAAACCAACTCAAGAATAAAGGGGCTCATTCGCTCATCGTTTGCCCCACCTCCTTGCTCTATAACTGGAAAGAGGAGATCCATAAATTCAATCCGAAGCTCAAGACGATCGTAATTGATGGAATTCCCAATCAGCGAAAAAAATTGCTGCAGAAGATGACCGATTACGATGTGATCATCACATCGTATACTCTCTTGCAAAAAGATATCGAAGTCTACAATCAGGTGCCCTTCTCTTATGCAGTTCTAGATGAAGCTCAGCACATTAAGAATCGCGGTACGAGAAACGCCAAGTCGGTGAAAATGATCCAAGCGGCTCACCGTTTGATCTTGACCGGTACGCCGATTGAGAATTCACTCGATGAACTCTGGAGCTTGATGGACTTCCTCATGCCAGGTTTCTTGAGCAGCTACGATCGCTTCTTGGAAAAATACATTCGCGTTCAAGGCCCATTACAGGCTCAAAACATCGAGTACTTAAGAAAAAAAGTATCTCCCTTTATTTTGCGCCGCATGAAGAGCGATGTGTTACAGGATCTGCCTCCTGTTTCCGAAATCGTCTACCATTGCCAGCTCTCCGACGTACAGATGGAACTCTACAAGTCCTATGCTGCGTCAGCTCGCGACGAACTGGTCAAGTTGGTCGAACGAGATGGCTTCGACAAGGTACAAATTCACGTCTTGGCGACGCTGACCAGACTCAAACAGATCTGCTGCCACCCAGCGATCTTTGCAAAAGAAAAGGCGACTCCTGGCGATTCATCTAAGTACGAAATGTTGCTTGAACTGCTCCAAACACTGGTTGAGAGCAAACACAAAACGGTTATCTTCAGTCAATACACACGCATGCTCCAAATCATGCGCGAAGACTTTGAACAACGGGGAATCTCGTTCTCCTATCTCGACGGATCTTCGAAGAGTCGCTTAGAGATTGTGAAAGAGTTCAATGAAAATCCAAATATCCCTGTGTTCCTCGTCTCTTTAAAAGCGGGTGGAACAGGGCTGAACTTGGTTGGGGCCGATACGGTGATCCATTATGATATGTGGTGGAACCCAGCGGTTGAGAACCAAGCGACCGACCGAGTTCATCGCCTCGGACAGAAAAATTCCGTCTCGTCGTACAAATTGATCACCTTGAATACCATTGAAGAAAAGATCGTAGAAATGCAGAAGCGTAAAAAAGGATTGGTCAAGAAAGTAGTGAGCTGCGATGATGAGGCAATTGCCAAGTTGACTTGGGAAGACGTACTCGAATTACTGCAGACGTAAGAGACTATGGAGAAAGATACCACGACCGACACCATTAAGAAAACTTTGGATCAACTTCAGGATATCCTGAAAAAAAGGTTCCATCGACTTTCAGGAATTTTCTCAAGCGACATTGGGATCGACTTGGGAACTGCGAATACGCTGGTGTTTGTCCGGGGAAAGGGAATTGTCCTTGCAGAACCCTCTGTCGTAGCGGTTGATTCTCTCACCAATGAAGTTCTCGCGGTCGGCCATAAAGCCAAGGCGATGTTGGGTAAAACTCCACGTAAAATTCACGCTGTTCGACCGATGAAAGACGGCGTTATCGCCGACTTTGAAATCGCAGAGGGGATGTTGAAAGCCCTCATTAAACGGGTTACTCCCGCACGCAGTTTGTTCCGTCCTCGTATTCTCATTGCTGTTCCGTCGGGTATCACCGGCGTAGAAAAGAGAGCTGTTGAAGATTCAGCGCTTCATGCAGGTGCGCAAGAGGTCGTCTTGATTGAAGAGCCGATGGCGGCTGCAATCGGCGTCGATCTCCCGGTTCATGAGCCCTCTGGCAACATGATCATCGATATCGGCGGCGGTACCACTGAAATTGCGATTATTTCTCTTGGCGGTATTGTCGAGTCCCGTTCGCTCCGCATTGCCGGTGATGAGTTCGACGATTGCATCATGAATTACATGCGTCGAACCTACAACCTCATGATCGGTCCAAGAACGGCTGAGGAAATTAAGATTACGATTGGCTCTGCCTATCCGCTCGGCAATAACGAGCTCGAAATGGAAGTTCGCGGCCGAGATCAAGTGGCAGGCTTGCCGATTACAAAGCGGATCAATTCTGTTGAAATTCGCGAATGCTTGGCTGAACCGATCCAACAGATCATTGAAAGCGTCAAACTCACCCTGGAAAAATGCCCTCCTGAATTGGCTGCTGACCTCGTAGAGCGGGGAATGGTGCTCGCAGGTGGTGGCGCTCTGATGAAAGGGCTCGATAAAGCGCTGATTAAAGAGACAGGGTTGCCTGTCTTTGTCGCTCCTAATCCTCTGCTCGCAGTTTGCTTAGGAACGGGAAAAGCTCTCGAATACCTCGATAAATTTAAAAAGAAAAAAGCTCTTTAGGCAGTTCATGCCATTGACCTCTTCGAAGCAACATTGGACAGAAAATGCTCTCTTGAATCGTTGGATTGAAGAGATTTCATCGCTCTGTCGCCCTGATCGGATCTATCTTTGCGATGGTAGCAAAGAGGAATACAATCGCATTGCGAAAGAAATGAGTGAAAAGGGGACACTGATTCCTCTCAATCCACAAAAACGCCCTCATAGCTATTGGTGCCATTCGCATCCTGATGATGTGGCTCGCGTGGAAGAAAATACCTTTATCTGCTCAAAAAAGAGAGAAGATGCAGGTCCCACCAATAACTGGCGCGATCCGGTGGAGATGCGAGTCCATTTGCAGAGCCTGTTTAAAGGGTGTATGCAAGGACGGACGATGTATGTCATTCCCTATTGCATGGGGCCACTTTCTTCTCCCTATTCCCGCATCGGCGTAGAGATCACCGATTCTCCTTATGTCGTTCTCTCCATGCATTTGATGACTCGCGTCGGCAAACCCGTTTTAGATCAGCTTGGAAATAAATCGTTTATTCCCGGTATTCATTCGGTAGGTGTTCCATTAGAAGCTGGACAAAAGGATGTTTCTTGGCCTTGTAATCCACACAATCGATGGATCGTCCATTTTCCCGAAGATCGGGAGATTTGGTCTTTTGGCAGCGGATATGGCGGAAATGCGTTGCTCGGCAAAAAGTGCTTTGCTCTGCGGATTGCCTCGGTGATTGGCCGTGATGAGGGCTGGCTAGCTGAACACATGCTTATCCTCGGCATCACCAATCCCGAAGGGGAGAAAAAATACATCGCTGCAGCTTTCCCCAGCGCTTGCGGAAAGACAAATTTAGCCATGCTCACTCCGTCGCTTCCTGGTTGGAAAATTGAGACGGTAGGCGATGACATCGCTTGGATGCATTTCGGAGTCGATGGGAGACTCTACGCCATCAATCCCGAAGCGGGTTACTTTGGTGTTGCTCCCGGCACTTCGATGAAGACCAATCGAAATGCGATGCTGAGCCTCACTCATGATGCTCTCTTTACCAACGTCGCTCTCACGGCGGACAAAGACGTTTGGTGGGAGGGGATGGATAGTGTTGCGCCAGACCATCTAACTTCCTGGTTAGGAACGGGTTATGATCCGTCCTCTGGCAAACCGGCTGCTCATCCAAATTCCCGTTTTACCGTTCGATCGACGCAGTGTCCGATTTACGATCCTCAAGCTGAAAATCCAACATGGGTCCCCATTTCAGCGATTCTCTTTGTAGGTC
>JBEHXF010000003.1:0-69429 GCA_048498835.1 Chlamydiota bacterium
TTCCACCTACGCCATCGCCACCCCTTCCTCCTATTCCCGATGGGCTACCCAGACCACCGCTTCCTCCAGAACCCCCCGATCCAAAACCGCCGCCGCCACCAACACCACCATCCCCTCCATTTCCATTACCGCCAGAACCTCCATTACCACCCAACGAAAAACCACCGCTTCCCGCGCCTCCATTACCGCCTAATCCACCAGTTCCACTTCCTCCTCCGCCTCCGAAATTTCCTAATCCTCCATTTCCTATCCCCCCATTTCCTCCCCTACTACCAGGTGAACCAGTTGCTCCATTCCCTCCCGCACCTGCTTGACCACCACCACCACCGCCGCCGGCGCCACCATTTCCGCCGGTACTATCTCCTCCATTGCCTCCGTTAAAACTTATACCGTTTGAATTTCCGCCCCTTCCCCCTACACTACCTCCACCACCTCCTCCTATTCCGCCATTACCACCTACAGAACTCGCTCCATTTGTAGGCGGTCCACCCGTAGTTCCATTTGTGCCTTGTCCTGCACCTCCCCCTCCTCCAATTCCTCCTTGGGAGTTATTACCAATAAATCCTCCCCCTCCTCCATAAGTGGAAGCCCCAGATCCTGGGGAGGTTCCTCCTCCATCCGCATTTACAGATCCCCCTCCGCCAACCACGTATCCGCTCACTGCAAAACCTGCCGATGAAGAGCCTCCTGTAGCGCCTATCATCGCACCTCCGCCACCGCCTATACCTGTCCCTCCATCTCCAATAGATCCTCCTCCTCCATAATTATTTCCACCAAGTCCACTATAACCACCACCGCCCCCAATGTTTATTCCCCCATTTCCTCCGATGCCGCCACCCCCGCCTCTTCCGGTGCCCGATCCTCCAAGCCCTGCTCTAGCTTCATTAGATGAAAATAAAACATCACTGATCGTAACCGTTGCATCATCAATTAAAATGGCGCTGCCGCATCCCAACCCTCCCCCGCCGGCTCCGTTAGTTCCCGCACTACCACCTTGCCCAACACAATTCTGTATCACCATGTTTTGTATGGTAACTGAGCCTTGTTCTATGAAAAATGGCCTATACGCGGCCAAGCCATCAATAATGGTGGCCGTGCCTCCGCTGTTTCCAATAGTAATGGTATCGGATGAAAAAAGATTAATAGGAGGCATAATCGCGCCGAGCGTCACCTCAGGCACACTAAACGTAATTGTATGGCTACCAGAAGACAAACCTTGAGCTTGATCATTTAAGATTTGGTTGAGCACATAGCGTAGATCGCCACTTGTGGAACTAGTCATATCTCCACCCGAAATGACCGCAGTATCCGTACCTACGTCAACTACATAATTTAAGCTCCATAAGGGCAAGGCAATTAAGCTACCAAAAATGAACAATCTGCATCGTGTAATCAAAGAAGTATCCTTTTGCCACAGGCTTTTAGGTTGACTACACGATAGATAAAAATATATTTAGAAACAAAAAAAACCGAATGGCCTAACGAAAATTCACTGCTCCCTTCGCCCATGAAACTTGTGAGTGATTTCCATCGAATTGATTCTCCCGTCGGAGAATCAACCTCACTATAGTGGCGACATCAGCTGGCAGCGCCTGGTGTCTTGAAGGGTTATTTTCTGCAGCGTGCCCCTGCCATAAATATTCAAATTAAAATTTATCATCCCCAGTCTGACGGTTTTCAATAATTAAATTCATATCTTGCTAAGAATTAAAACATTAACAACAAAAACATAAATAAATAATTTAACGGGATTGCAATTAATCATTTTACAGTAAAATCAGATCTACATTAAAATTGAAATCATCTATAATAATAGAAATTAATTTTCGCAAACAAAACAGATTAACCATGGCTTCAATCAACCCCAATCCCACTTTCACCCCTCCGATTTCGGGAAAATCTGCATTTAATGCTAGTGCCTATCTAGATCGGAAGGACTTGGCGAAAATGCAGTCTGTGTGTAAAGCCTGGCGCACAATAATCGACCAAGAAAACGAAACAAACTATTCCTCCCTACTACAGTATTGTAATAGCAATAAATACAGTGAAGCATCTGTAGCAGCCAATAAAATCACCAATAGAAAAATAAGACAATTGGCTTTTCAGCATTTATTATCAAAGACACCAGCCTCAGTTACGCGCCAAATTATCAAAAGAACTGATGATTTATTAAGTATTTATATTCCAATAAATATTCGTGAATCATTGAATGAACAACAAAAAAAAGAAATTACAGAATTTTTACGTAGAATCGACAAAGCAGAGCTAAACCAATTTTTAGGCGATGATATTTCCTTTCAATTGAGTGAAACTGAAATCGATGCTTTAAAAAATGCAAAATGGGATCATGAGGTTTACAAAAAACCTAACATCCATTTTGTAGCTCTAAAAGCGTTCGTTTTTGGTTGGATAGATCGCCATCAAGTGTCAGCAATTTTAGTGTTTCTCGCATGTAGATCACGCAAAGAGTGTCAATTTCTGCAATTACTTTCAAAAGACGGAACTCCAAACCAGAAAGCGGTCGATACACTAAAAGCTTCTTTAAACGGTTATTACACTGATGATCAACTGAAAGAATTTCTGCTCAACATCTCGTCTTTAAATCCCCAAAATACTCAATTTTATTCAGTTCCGATCATGACCTATGCTCAACTAAACACAGGGAGCGAAAAGATCTATAAATTTAGAAGTGTTGTAGACGTTATTTTAGATATTAATCATACATTTCTGGTCCAGATCCCAAAAGATCAAGAAACAAGGAGACAAATAGTTCTCCCACCTCATCTGATGATTCCATTGCTACAAGCAAAGTTTGGCACACAAACAATGATGCCAAATCCAGTTTTAGGATCCTCTGTTGCAGCGGACAATTTTAAAAGAAAAAACGAAAGAGATGTATTGATTCCCTGTCCATTATTTCCCAAGTCAACACCCACGAAGGCTGATGAATTCCATGCCCCCGATCTTAAATTTTATCACCACGATATGGCTTATCATGTTGTTTTAGAGTGCGCTAACCCTCACAGAAGTGAATGGATTGAGCTGGCAAAATTGTGCGATCCTTCCAATCAGCAATCTCCCATCAAGTCAAAGGATTTATATCAAAGATTATTAGATCGAGAGTTTCGACCTTATTTACGAAATTTTGGAACTAATCGAGAGAATACTAGCTTAAAAGAAATGCTAAGCGTGTTTGAGTCCTTTTTATTGAACTCGGCATTCTTAGCTAAAGAGAAATTACCTAGAAACGCAGTTTCCTATTTTCGGTTGGTAGCATCATCAATATTTCAGAAACACTTAGCTTAATTTCAATATAGTTTCAGCCATGACCTGATCGGTTTGACGGCAGAAATTACAGGATGAGAAATCGAAAAGATATCGTCTTGCTGGGTGAAAATATCCATTTTTAGAAGACCCTCAAATTTAAAGCTGCAACTCCTTTAGAATGAAGATTAAATAGAGATCTCACTAATCAACACCGGATACGCCATCCGAGCTTCCGTAAAAAAATTCTTTTATTTTAAGAAAAAGTTCTTAAACTTTCCTTCGTCAAATCTTTAACTAGACGGTTACATACACGGAGGAAAGTGTGAAATATATAAAAATGAAGTGGTTGATTCTATCAATCGCTACGATCGGTTTTCTCGGAGCGCAAGAGGTTACTGACCAGCCCACCGAGTCCTATGGCTTGGCTCCATTAAAGGAAGCTGAAAAGGAAAAAATTCGCCGTCACTCAAAGCGCGTGATCCGTGTAAAGAGAAACCGCCTCGCGCGGCAAAGAGCCCTTTTGTCTGGTGAAGATCAGGCGATTATAGAAGAAGGTGGCTTACAGAGCGAACCGGGGGAATTCGACTTAATGGAGATTCCCGTTGAGGACGCTGAGCTCATGCTCGGTGCAGAAGAGCCTCTTCCATCAAGCGTCAACAACTCTCTCTTGCCCAGCTTTCCTCCGATTGGAAACCAGGGAAACCTCGGATCTTGCGTCGCTTGGGCTTCGACCTACTATCAAGCCACGCATGAAATTGGGCTGTTGAATGGAAATGACAATAAGGCAAGTAATGACCACGTCCTTTCCCCAAAGTGGACCTACGACATCTTAAACGAAGGGAAAAATGGGGGACTCTCTCCTCTCGATGCTTTCCTCCTCCTCTCATCCAATGGAGCTCCAAGCATTGCAAGATTCCCTTATGATATGAATTACCTTGCCTGGGATTTGAATAGTCAAGATTGGTTTGATGCCCTTTATAATAGAATGGCCGACTACGTCCTGGTTCCTGGATTAGGGGGAGCCAGTCAAAACTTAACCGCCATCAAAACGGCGCTGGCAAATGGTCACGTATTGAGTATTCCGACCTATGCGAGTTCATGGGTCTATTCAACGATTAAGTTTGATCCTGAACAAATCAACAATAAACATATAGGTGACTGGGCGATCACTTACATGAACGGAAAAGAAGGAGGCCACCACATTACGATTGTGGGCTACGACGATACGCTTTGGGTCGATGTAAACGGAAACGGTTCGGTCGACAGCGGCGAGAGAGGCGCTTTCTTGATCGCCAACTCGTGGGGGCCATCCTGGGGAAATCGTGGATTTGCATGGGTCTCTTACGATGCGTTCCTATCCGCTAGCAAAGTCGTACGCGGACCCTCTACAGGAAGAGTTCCATTTTCTGATTACTTATCCAACCAAGCGATCCTCATTCTTCCCAAAGCACCTCACTACTCTCCAAGCCTTGTGGCTCTGTTCTCTGTGACGGGCTCGCGAAGAGGAGAGTTAGCTTTTCAGGGAGGACTTTCCAATACAGGCAGGGATACGCCAAGTCAAATACTATATAACCACGCACTTACTTATAATGGCGGGGCATTGAACTTTACGGGATCGATAACTAGCGTTCCTATGACCGTTGAATTCGCTATGGATTTTAGCGACTTTTTAAGTTCAGTGGGGACTACAACACAGCGCTTCTATATCACTGCGCTCGATAACCGCAAGGGAAATCCAACAACCGTGAACTCGTTTCGATTAAAAGATCTCGTACACGGCACAGAAGTCGCGGCTCTTGGGACTCCAGCTATGATTGATAACAGCTCGGCACTACTCTTCTTAGACTATGATTATTCTCGGGGAGTTTCGCCCGCTATAGATACGCCAGTGGTCAACATCACAGCGCCAGCAAGCGGTGCTACCATCAACGGAACTGCGACAGTCTCTGCAAAAATTACGGGTACTTCGCCTATTACGAGTGTGACTTTGTCTGTCGATTCGGTCCCAATGGGAGCGATGGCCTTCTCGGGAACGACTTACTCTATCGCCCTCGATACGACTAAAATCTCTAACGGCAACCATACGCTTGTCATTACTGCTACGAATTACGGCGGCAAAGTAGGTACCGCTACGCAAGTGGTAAATGTATCAAACGTCGATGTACCTGTGATCTCGGTCGTTTCTCCAACAGGATCCGGCGCGGTTTCGGGAACAGTCCCCCTATCCGTACTCGCAACAAGCTCTTCGCAGATTACGAGTGTCTCTTTGACAGTCGACTCTATTCCGAAAGGGAATATGACACTCTCAGCAGGTAAGTATGGATTCTCACTCGATACAACAACACTTTCGAATGGAACCCATACGCTTGTGTTTACTGCGACCAATAGCGGCGGCAAGACAAACACAGCGAAGCTGACAATCGACGTGATGAATGTGCAGCCTCCTGTCATCACACTGGTTACGCCAACCAATGGCGCTACCGTTCAGGGAAGCATTCCCTTGTCGGTTACTGTGACGAGCGCTTCGCAAGTGACAAGCGTCGCATTGAGCGTAGATTCTAATCCGGTAGGAAACCTAATCCTATCGAATGGAAACTACAGCACTTCCATCGATACGACGCAGCTTGCGAACGGATCGCATACGTTCCTATTTACCGCTACGAATGCAGGCGGCAAGGTGTCGACGGCAACATTGAGTGTCAATGTGCAGAATGTCGATGTTCCAGCCATTTCTGTTCTTTCCCCAGATGGAGGTTCAACCGTTAGTGGATCTGTTCCTTTGTCTGTAAAAGTAACGGGAAATACACCGATTTCCACGGTCTCTTTGACCATTGATTCTGTTTCGATGGGAAATTTGACACTGACCAATGGCAACTATGGAATCTCGGTCGATACGACCATGCTTTCTAATGGAAGCCATACGTTCCAAGTGACCGCAAGAAATAGCGGAGAAAAAACTGCAACCGCAACAGTAACATTGAATGTAGCCAACTTCGATGTTCCTGTAGTCAACGTTCTCACACCCGCAAAGGGCGATACCGTTAAAGGAATCGTTCCATTGTCCGTGCAAGTTGTCGGCGACACGCCCATTTCAAGCGTTGCGCTCACAGTCGATGCTACGTCGATGGGAAATTTGACCCTATCGAATGGAAGCTATGGCGCCTCATTGGACACGACACAACTTTCCGATGGAAGCCATACGCTGAAATTTGTCGCGACGAATATCGGTGGCAAAACAGCTTCAGCTACCCTGACGGTAAACGTATCGAATGTGGACACTCCCACACTCGCTGTTCTGACACCTGCCAATGGCGCTACTTTGAACGGCACAGTTCCGTTCTCTGTGCAAGTGACAGGAACAACAGCCATTTCAAACGTGGCACTCACAGTTGATTCTACATCAATGGGAAATTTGACTCTGTCAAATGGAACTTATGGGATTTCGCTCGACACGACAAAGCTCTCAAACGGAAGCCATACGCTGAAATTTGTCGCTACGAATAGCGGCGGCAAAACAGCTTCAGCTACCATGACGGTAAACGTATCGAACGTGGTTCAGTCGAATTCCTATTTTGTGAACGTAGGAGGAGATGCACTTACCTCTGGAGGACATGATTGGATCAGTGACGCTGGTCTATTTACAGGGACGACAACAACGGAAAGCAGCGACCTCCCCTTCGCCGATCCAATTTATCAAACAGCGCGTTATGGAAATATGAAATATACGTTCAACGTTCCCAACGGAAAATATAACGTAAAACTCAAGTTTGCAGAGCTCGTTTACCAAAAAACCGGATCGAGACTATTTTCTGTTTCTATCAATGGAAAAAGCGCCTTCACACTGGTCGATTTAGTTAAAAGAGCAGGCTACGGCGTTCCGTATGATGCTTCAACGACAACGACTGTGAGCAATGGCACTTTGACCATTGAACTGAAGGGCAGCGTAAACCTACCCGTGCTTAACGGACTAGAAATCGTTCCTGTGAAATAAGTTTGTTGCCGCGTGGGGCTATCCGCCCCACGCTTTCTTCAAAAAAAAATTCTTTTATTTAAAAAAAAAATTCTTAAACTTTCCCCAGTCAAATCTTTAAATAGGCGTTTGCCTACACGGAGGAAAGTGTGAAATATATAAAAATGCAGTGGTTGATTTTATCAATCGCTTCGATCGGTTTTCTCGGAGCGCAAGAGGTTACTGAGCAGCCCAGCGAGTCCTATGGCTTAGCTCCATTAAAGGAAGTTGAAAAGGAAAAAATTCGCCGTCACTCGAAGCGCGTGATCCATGTAAAGAGAAACCGTCTCGCACGGCAAAGAGCCCTTTTGTCTGGTGAAGATCAAGCGATTATAGAAGAAGGGGGCTTAGAGAGCGAACCAGGAGAATTCTCTTTAATGGAGATCCCTGTTGAAGACGCTGAGCTCATGCTCGGCGCTGAAGATGCTCTTCCATCAAGCGTCAACAACTCTCTCTTGCCGAGCTTTCCTCCAATTGGAAACCAAGGAAACTTAGGATCTTGCGTCGCATGGGCCTCGACCTACTATCAAGCAACGCATGAAATTGGACTACTGAACGGAAATAACAACAAGACAGCTAAAGACCACGTCCTTTCTCCAAAGTGGACCTATGACATTTTAAACGGGGGAAGAGACTCGGGACTATCTCCTTTAGATGCGTGCGACCTTCTCGCTTCAAACGGAGCTCCAAGCATTCTGAAATTCCCTTACGATACAAATTACCTTGCCTGGTCTTTGAATGGGCAAGATTGGTTTGATGCCATCTACAATAGAATGGCAGACTTCGCTTTAATTCCTGGGTTAGGAGGAACGAGTCAAAACTTAACCGCCATCAAAACGGCCCTTGCCAATGGTCACGTATTGACCATTTCGACCTATGCGAATTCTTGGGTGTATTCAACCATCAAGTCAGATCCTGAAAACCTGAACAATAAATATGTTGGTCAGCGCGCAATCACCTATATGAACGGAAGAAGCGGAGGTCACCACCTTACGATTGTGGGCTATGACGACACTCTTTGGATCGATGTAAACGGAAACGGTTCTGTTGACAGTGGCGAGAGAGGCGCTTTCTTACTCGCTAACTCGTGGGGATCATCCTGGGGAAACCGCGGTTTTGTGTGGGTCTCTTACGATGCGTTCCTATCGGCTAGTAAAGTTGTAGGTGGACCGTCTACTGGACGAATCTCCTTTTCAGAAAACTTATCCAATCAGGCATTGCTCGTTCTTCCCATTGCAACTCACTACTCTCCAAGTCTTGTGGCTGTGTTTTCAGTGACAGGGTCTCGACGATCAGAGTTAGCTTTTAAGGGAGGACTCTCTTCTACTAGCAGCACCACGCCCACCTCAATCCTTAACAACCACGCGCTCACTTTTAATGGCGGATCCTTTAACTTTACTGGCACCACATCTACGGTTCCTACAACCATTGAATTCGCTATGGATTTTAGCGATTTTTTAGGTTCGGTTGGGACGACAGCGAAACGCTTTTACATCAGTGCGTCAGATACCTACCCGGGAAACCCAACGACGGTTAACTCCTTTATACTAAAAGACCTAGTGCACGGGAAAGAAATCGCCGCTATAGGGACTCCGGTCACGATCGATAACACCTCGGCACAACTCTTTTTAGACTATGACTATTCTCGGGGAGTTATACCAGCTGTAGATACGCCGGTGGTCAATATCTCAGCTCCAGCAAGCGGCGCTACCATCAACGGAACTACGACAGTCTCTGCAAAAGTAACAGGCACTTCGCCCATTACGAGTGTGACTTTGTCTGTCGATTCCGTCCCCATGGGAGCGATGACCTTATCGGGAACGACTTACTCTATCGCCCTCGACACGACTAAAATCTCTAACGGCAACCATACGCTTGTCTTTACCGCTACGAATTACGGCGGCAAAATAGGCACTGCTACCCGAGCGGTGAACGTCTCGAACGTCGATATCCCTGTGATCTCGGTCGTTTCTCCGACAGGATCCGGCGCGGTTTCGGGAACAGTCCCCTTATCCGTCCTCGCAACAAGCAGCTCGCCGATTACGAGTGTCTCTTTGACAGTCGACTCTATTCCGAAAGGGAATATGACACTTTCAGCAGGTAAGTATGGACTTTCACTCGATACGACAACACTTTCGAATGGAGCTCATACGCTTGTGTTTACTGCAACCAATAGCGGGGGCAAGACAAACACAGCGACGACAACAATCAACGTGATGAATGCGCAGCCTCCAGTCATCACACTTGTCACGCCAACCAATGGATCTACAGTTCAAGGAACCATTCCCTTGTCGGTTAAAGTGACAAGCGTATCGCAAATTTCAAGCGTCGCATTGAGCGTAGATTCTAATCCAATAGGAAACCTAATCCTATCGAATGGAAACTACGGCACTTCCATCGATACGACACTGCTTTCGAACGGATCGCATACGTTTTTGTTTACTGCGACCAATGTCGACAATAAAATAGCGACAGCTATATTGACTATCAATGTGCAGAATGTCGATGTTCCAGCCATTGCTGTTGTTTCTCCAGATGGAGGCTCAACCGTTAGCGGATCTGTTCCTTTATCTGTAAAAGTAACAGGAAATACACCGATTTCCACGGTCTCTTTGACCATTGATTCTGTTTCGATGGGAAATTTGACACTGACCAACGGCAACTACGGAATCACGGTCGATACGACCATGCTTTCTAATGGAAGCCATACATTCCAAGTGACGGCAAGAAATAGCGGAGGAAAAACTGCAACCGCAACAGTTACATTGAACGTAGCCAACTTCGATGTTCCCATTGTAAACGTTCTTTCACCTGCAAAGGGCGATACCGTTAAAGAAATCGTTCCATTGTCCGTGCAAGTTGTCGGCGACACGCCCATTTCAAGCGTCGCGCTCACAGTCGATTCTACGTCGATGGGAAATCTGATCCTATCGAATGGAAGCTATGTTGCCTCTTTGGATACGACACAACTTTCCGATGGAAGCCATACGCTGAAATTTGTCGCGACCAATGTCGGTGGCAAAACAGCTTCAGCTACCCTGACGGTAAACGTATCGAATGTGGACACTCCCACACTCGCTGTTCTGACACCTGCCAATGGCGCTAGCTTGAACGGAACAGTTCCTTTCTCTGTGCAAGTGACAGGAACGACAGCCATTTCAAGCGTCGCGCTCACAGTTGATTCTACGTCGATGGGAAATTTGATCCTGTCGAATGGAACCTACGGAATTTCGGTCGATACAACAAAACTTTCCAATGGAAGCCATACGCTGAAATTTGTCGCGACCAATGTCGGCGGCAAAACAGCTACAGCTACCCTGACGGTAAACGTATCGAACGTAGACACCCCCGTCCTCACAGTGACTGCCCCCACAAATGGCGCTACCCTAAGCGGCACGGCTTCCTTATCTGTGAAGGTCACTGGCACGACGCCGATTTCAAGCGTCGCGCTCACAGTCGATTCTACGTCGATGGGAAATTTGACTCTGTCGAATGGAACCTACGGAATTTCACTCGACACGACAAAGCTCTCCAACGGAAGCCATACGCTCAAATTTGTCGCTACGAATAGCGGCGGCAAAACAGCTACAGCTACCAAGACGGTGACCGTATCAAACGTGGTTCAGTCTAATTCCTATTTTGTGAACGTAGGAGGAGATGCACTTACCTCTGGAGGACAAAATTGGATCAGTGACGCTGGTCTATTTACAGGGACGACAACAACGGAAAGCAGCAACCTCCCGTTTGCCGATCCCATTTATCAAACAGCGCGCTATGGAAATATGAAATTTACGTTCAACGTTCCCAACGGAAAATATAACGTAAAACTCAAGTTCGCAGAACTCGTTTACCAAAAAACCGGATCGAGACTATTTTCTGTTACTATCAATGGAAAAAGCGCCTTCACACTGGTCGATTTAGTGAAGAGAGCAGGCTACGGTGTTCCGTATGATGCTTCAACGACAACGACTGTGAGCAATGGCACTTTGACCATTGAACTGAAGGGCAACGCAAATCTACCCGTGCTTAACGGACTAGAAATCGTTCCCGTTAAATAAGCTCATTGCCGCGTGGGGCTTTCTGCCCCACGCTTTCTTCAAAGAAATCCTCAAAACTTCCCTTAAAGGTGCTGGGTTAAAATATGTGCACCCACAACATGACCATACTTGTATTAGAGTTATGCCTGGTAAACTTCACAACCCTTTTCCTTATCAACAAAAACCCTACGTTATCTGCATGAAAGATGGAAAATATGTAGATAGATTAGGAAATAAATTAGCTAATGGAGATATACCTGAAGCACATATTCCACTAGATGAATTTGTATACAAGGATTAAAACATGCTTAATGACAATGAAAAAAAAGACATATTAAAACAATATTTAAGATATATCTCACATATCTCAGATAAAGAATATCAAATTAGAAAATGGATCCACGGAGAACCCCCAGGAACTGATTTTGACGAAATGGTTTGCCAATTTATAGATATCGGGGATCCAATTTTAGCGAATTATAAAAAATTCCAGATCACAGAAAATCAGTACCTTATTTTAAAACAATTCAGAGATAAATTCAGCGACTTCGCAGACAGTCACAATTCGCCATCTGACTTTATTGATACGCCTGAATGGACTGAAATTACAGAAATGGCAAAAAGGGTGTTACGAGTTTTTAGTTACAGTTACATCTAACCAAAAAGATTTAAAATTACACTCACAGATTTATAAAATGAAATTGAATGAAAGAAAAGTTAACTTATCTGGAATCATTTAAAGCTATGAATTGCTTTCTAGTAAAGCATTACGAACAAACTTCGTCTGAAGATATCGGATCATTATTAGGTGAAATACAATTGTTAGAGGATGGAAAAACGGCTGATCCTGCTGCCTGGGAAGATTGGATAAATTGCATTCAGCTTATCTCTGATCAACAAGAGGATTGAGCATCTTTAATTAGTTATTTAAAGCAAAGACAGTACTATTTATGGATGAAAACAATTTGAAATATTACATAAGAGAAATTAATTGCTTACTTAAAGATTATGCAAGACAAGCAAAATTAGATGCTGACAATCCAAATAAAGAAAATTCAGATTATAATACAGGCTATCTTATGGCTTATCATGAAGTAATTGCTACGATGAAAAATCAAGCCCCTTTTTTTGATCTTACACAAGAAGAACTTAATTTAGCTGATATAGAACCTGAGCGAGATTTGGTTTGAAGGCAACTCTGTTCATTCGTATTAATCTTTATAAGGATCGTGTATGCGATCATCAGCCATGCACACTCCGATGGGCTTTAAGATGTGTAAAATTCTGACCGTATCTTGATGAGCCTTCAGTACATGTTCAATCCGCTTATATGCCTGAGGAGCTTCATCGACGTCGGCTCCACGCAGCACTACCCCAGCTTCTTTGATCCAAGAGTGCATTTCTTCTCGGCTAATCAAACCAGGGCGAAGGACATTTCCCCGCTTGTCTCGCTTCCCCTTAGCCTGCATTCTTCCCATCGCACGCCCCGCGCCGTGAATGGTTGAATAAAGAGCCGAGCGAGATGCTTCGCTGTCGATCCCCTCAAGTACAACTGAAATATCACCCATAGAGCCACCCACAAACCCCTTTTGCCCTGGAAAAGCTGGTGTTGCTCCCTTTCGAATCACCCAAAAATCTCGATCAAAATGACGCTCTTTCCAAGCGAAATTATGATGGTTGTGCACCTCTTCTAGAATGCTTCCCCTCAAAATTTTAGCCACCCGCCCGCAAACCCAATCCCTTCCTGCATAAGCATAACGCCCTGCAAGTTCCATACAGCGGATGTATAAACTTCCAAGTTCTGAGTCTTCCCTAAACACAACTGGATCGGCATGTATCCCATCTTTGCCCCCTCCGGCAGTGACGAAATGGGTGGCAATCGCATGCCCAAGTCCACGCGATCCAAAATGAGCTCCAACCCACACTCTTTCTTTCTCATCGACAAAGACGTCGACATAGTGATTTCCAGAACCTACCGTCCCCAATTGACTCCGCGCTTTATCCTTAAGTCCTCTCAGCAAATCCACTTCATTCCAAATTGGCTCATCAAAAATAGGATGCTCAATTTTTTCATGATGTGCTCTTCCAACGCCAAAGCTAATCTTGCTCTGGATCTCATCCATCTTCTCAACTATCTCTTCCCGAATTTTTTTCGCATCGCAATCCAATCGGACAGCTTTGTTGCCACAAGCAATATCGTAACCCACCCCATTCGGACAGATCGAGTCGGTAAAAGCCACTACACCTCCAACCGGAACAGAATAACCGAGATGATTATCCGCGCATAAAACGCCATAATCAGCGCCGCTTTTCTCGATTACGACCTGCATTTGCTGGACCACCTCTGGCTCAGCAGCTCCAAAGATTTTGATTTCTTTCCTAAAAGTTGGTTGAAACACGGCGACCTCTTGAAAAAACAGAGCTTAAAGCTTAGATAAAAAAATTTATATCGTTCAATATTTGATGAGTGTTTTCATCTACAGATACTTCTACTCAGATTATTTTTTGCAAAGCGCTCTAAATAACCTTGGGCAAAACTCGGAAAACCAAAATGCTTCCATTTATCATGTCTTTACTTCCTTGTCACATTTAAGAAAGTCTAGATGCCAGATCTATCTCCTAACCGATATTGTAAGAATTTTCAAGTTAGCCCAAAAAACCAACCAAAAACAAGCAATTGAAGAAATCCCAAGACATAGGGAGTAGCAACGAACATGCAACTTTTCCACAAACAAGCATTTTTCATCAAAATCCAGGCATAGATAGTACACGCCAAGAAAATAATAAAATTCAGCAAGAATATATATGCAATTTCGTCAAAAAAACTAAATCCATAATTTCTAGAATCAAAAAACATGAAAGAGAAATTGTATATAACAAAAAAATTTGCCGATATTAAAATAGATACAACTAAGCCAGAAGCATCGAGAGAGGTTTCTTCATCCATATTACCTTACTTATAAAAGGCTGTTAAAAAAGTGATTAGCCATCCTGACGAAAAAGCGTATTAAGAGTAAAGAGAGAAGTTTAAACTCGGAAGAAGGAGAAACTCCGGGTGTATGATTCGAATATACGACCAATGGATTAACAGTCCCCACCCGGTCGCAGCGTTCGTTTGCCTTAGGTCACCCTAAATTACCTTAAGCAGCATAAGTCTATAGTAGAAACCAGGTTTTGGGCCAGACTCTTTTGTCAACCTTAAGCAAGTCAAGACAATCCAGGTTAATCGCCTACTCCGTTGGATTTCCGGCAATTTTACTATAAGACATTCATGAGAATTATAGCCGCGTAGAGAAGGCCTTTTCTAAAAAAATATCTTGCCTTGAAATTTACATAAGCTTATGTAAAAATATAGACCCATGAAGAAGCTAGATCTTATCAAGCAGCTTGGGCAGTATGGGTGGACGCTTTTGCGGCGAGGAGGATCGCACGACATATGGACTAATGGGAAAATCCTTGAACCTATTCCTCGCCATACTGAAATTGCTGAATATCTGGCAAAAAAAATATTGAGAAAAGCAAAGGAGAATCCACCTGAATAGAAAGGGGGCTAAATGGAACTACAAGGAAATATCTGGAAGGAAGGAAGCTTTTGGCTGGTTGAAGTTCCCGCTTTGGATTTAACAACCCAAGGCGAGACTAAAGAAGAAGCTTATAAAATGATTAAAGAAGCTTCTGAAGAACTAACCCGATTGTATTTCAAAAGGGAGGATGCTGAAGAATTTGAAATCACTGTTATCAGCTATGGTAAAGATGTTTTCGCGATCACTTCAAATAACGTACAACTTCTTATGTCTCTTTTACTTAAAAGACAAAGAGAAAAGAGCGGAACTACGATTCAAACCGCGGCTGAACGACTTGGCTCAAAATCACCAAATGCATATGCACAATACGAAAAAGGTCATACTAACGTCAGCGTTGTAAAATTCGAACAACTATTAGACGCTGTGAACCCAGATAATGACCTCAAACTTACTTTAATTTGAATTTTCCAAATTCAATACGGTGATTAAGATGAACCCTAACTCTCAAACTATTACCCATGAACTTAACATAGAAGATTACTCCCCTCTTATTCCGGGAAAAGCGACCCAATTACTCGAGCAAGTAGAAGCACACAAAAAGTTCTTTCCGAAGTCAGTTGAATTTTTTGGTGAAATACTGCGAGCCCATCATCAAAAACATCCAAATCTAGAAGATTGGCTTATCATCGTTCACTATCATTTCTTCTGGGATAGCAACCATAAGGCTATACAGTGGTTTGAAGGCCTTTTTAATGAATCAATCGACCTAATGGGACTTGAATCCTGGAACAATCGAATAGAAGAGTCTATTCAAAGAACAAATACTCCTACAACACATGACTTATGCGACAGACTATACGATATAACCTTAGAGCTATTTGGCGCTCTATATTTAGCTAGACAGGGCGGTAAAACAAGCTTCATCCCTCGAAAAGAAGATGAGAAAAAACCCGATGTAGAAGCTATATGGAAAGAAAAAAAGGTCGTTTTAGAATGTAAATTTGTTCATACTTCAGAGAAATATGAATCGTTCGCGCTGAGATTCATTACAGCAATTCTAAAGTATACAAGACCTCGCTTTCCTTTGCTTTTGTGCGAGCAGTTTCGATTCCCCTCTTCCTTAAAATTGAAAGCACTTTCACCTGTGGATTGTTTGCTAGTCAAAACACTTATTAAACATGTGTCACAAAAAAATACCTCTACTCATGTAGGGAAATTTGAGCACGGAGCCTTTATCTATTCCTATTTGCTTCCTCCTGCTTTAGTTTCAATTGACCTCCAATACGAGTTTGCAATAACTCAGAGTGATAAATTTGCCACGCAATATTTAAGCAGGCTTCTTGAACACGCATCTCTTCAATTAAAAAAGCCAGAATTTGACGATCACGAAAAAATTATGTTTATAGGCTTACAACCTGACGGATTGTACTTACGCCCATGGAACGAGAATGCGATCTTGTATGCAAAGACGACTTTTATCCCCTTAGCGGAAAGTCAAGGAATTAAAGCTATCTTTAGCGAAGATGTTGGCTTCAATGTAAGAGGATATCTCTAATAACTTATTCTTTATCTAGAAGCATCCTGTCTATCGGGTGCTACCCTCATATTGTCCCCAAGCATCATAATGTTTAATTTCTCCAGTATAAGGGTCTTGCTTGGAATATCCCTGATTCTGTCCCCAAACATTGTAATGTTGTGTTCGATCCGAATAAGGTTGCCTTTTTGAATACCCCTGATGCTGCCCCCACTCGTCATAATAATCTTTGCGTGAAGGATCTTTATAGCCATACGTACTGTTGTTTGCGTAGGTAGTTGAAACAATACTCAAAAGGAGAGCCGCGCAACAAAATAGTTTTTTCATAAACACCTATAGATTCCAAATTCCTAGAAAAAATAATAAATATAAAAAGAATTAAAAATGAAACAAAACATTCATCTTAATATTCATTATCAATCAAAATTTCTTTCAATTCTTGAGTATTTAGAAAATCTTTTATAATTTCCTGTTTGTTTGGCAAATCGCTTACATAAATTTTTTGCAGCAATTCCGGTAAATTTGAACAATCTAACTCATCTTTAATTTTCTCTAGAAATTCAATTCTCATAAGAATTCCTATGAAAAGTTGTTTCTGCTCGGCATCCAATTCGCTAGCAGATATCGAGAAAATATATTTTGAAGTTTTTTTATAATCATAGTCCCCGATAAGAGATCTTACTCGCAAAATCAGCTGCTCACCTTCTTTAGCGCTACTCTCCTCCTCTCTAGTACTTCTTTCTTGAAGTCTTTGTCTTATGCCTTCAGATATTCCTTCTCCAAGACCTTTTCCCAAACCGGCCCACGCGTCTTGTTGAGGGATAACTTGGACTGCGTGTAATGGACTCATAAGTATTAATAGCATAGGAAAAGCTAAAAATAGCTTATTCATGATTGCCTCCGTCAAATTAATTAAGGCATTTATTATACACACTATGAGTTTCATTTCAACACCCATAGTGTGTAGATAATACAGACCTGCACAGCTTAAGTTTGTTTTCACTTAGGAAAAGCTGTGAGCGCCGGGCATAATAGAAAACGAACTAAAGTTAGAATCGAATTCGGTCAAACCGTTCGTCGAATGAGATATGCTTTGGATCTCTCAATCGAAAAGCTAGCGGAAAAGGCAAAACTTCATCCAAATTATTTAGGTTCAGTAGAAAGAGGCGAACGAAACATAAGCCTCGAAAACATCTTGATTTTAGCAAGGGCGTTGGGATGCTCGCCCAAAGATCTAATGCCTAATCAATAATAATTTCACCAATATTAAAGCCCAACTCTTTTCAGACTAAATTCAATTTAGGCTCGTGCATTTAGACCAGCGTGTGTCAGATCACTTTTTCGATATCTGCGAATCGGAGTTATCCCACCTTAGAAAACCTTTTTATATAATATCGAATAACTCTCCCCATCCCTAGTCCCTATACCCCCTACTTTTACCAAATTTCTATTAATGACGAAGGAAGACTACAGCTTAGATTCCCAGTATCTCCTTCCTTCCTCAAACCACTGACTAGGGTTAATTCCATCAAGTAGAAACGAGTCTGCTGGGGACTTTCGGGTATTGGCCGGCCAAGCGCGGAGTTGAGGGAAAGCTTTACGCCACCAGTCATATTGGACTCGGCCGGCTTCATCTGTATCAAGAGCATAAAGAATCAACTTCCTTTGATCGAGCCATTCACTTGTAAAAGCGTCGGGCTTTTTCCCTGCACCCCCTAAGGCAATAGACGTACAAAACTCACCAATTTCCTGAAGTAGGAACATTGCATCAAATTCACTCTCTACTAGAATAGCTACTTGATTCGCTAAGTACCCAAAAAACGGCATCACATTAGAGCTTCCAGGTATTTGGTTATACTTAGGCCATCTATCCCCTTCTTTCCAGTCATACCTACGAATCTTTATCGCGCTCACCTGTCCTTGATGATACGAAGGAATAACAATCCCCCTGGGCAAGCAAAGCTTTGAGCTCCCAATATCTCCATTGAGTCCCCAGTCGGCTCTCATCGGAAACGCATCAACAGGATTGAAGCCTATGCGAAATCTTCGTATTGAATACTGCGTAAGCCCCCGACTCTTGCTAATCTGCCTCAGAACCACAGAATCCTTCAAAAGCCTTTCATTTGCAGATTCAACGAAAACCTCTGCCCTTTTATTCCAAGATTGAGAGGGTGCAAAAGTTTGATTTCTCACTGGATCCCCAACCTGAGCCATTAATTGGGGCTTGCCCGCCTTATTGCATGCTTCATTGAAGTTGCATCCCATGAACTCCATGCAAAATTTAATCGTATCGCCCTTTCGCCCGCACCGCCGGCACAGATATCTCCCTTTCCCCTGCCAATGAGGTTGAATTATGAATCTATCTTTCCCTCCACAAGCGGGACAAGGCCCATGCCATTCTCCACCAGCAGCAGAAGATGTCTTTTTGGTCGAACACCCTACAGCCTCTGCTAGCCCTATTAAACTCATATTCATTTCGATACCTGAGACATTTGCGACTTGCGACAGACGTTTAGTTTTTCATTGAGAAAAGTGTCTTCAGTAGAAATGCGACACCCCTGCGTCTGTCTGCGACAAAAAATCCAATGTCGCAGTGTTGTCACATGAGTGTCACAATTCTCATTTTATCAATTTGCTATAGTGTGGTTGCTTTGATTGTCGCATGTCGCAACTGTCACCGGCTCCCAGAGATTATTCTTGCCAGGTACTGGCCGAATCCATCCGTGCTCTAAAAGAATTCCCACCATTTGTTGGGCTTTCTTTTTGTTGCGAACTCTTGGAGGACCTTCACGGTAGATATCTCGTAAATTAAATGATCTGACTCTTCGCTTCTTTAAGAAGTCATATACTTTTTGAGCCAGCTCTAGTTCTTCATCTTGTTCCGCAACACCCAGAATACGAAGAGCTTCATCTAAGTACCAATTTAAGATTGCGATGGCTCTTTGCATAGTCTCTTTTGCAATTTGAATAGCATTAAGATCGGCGAATGCTTCTAGAATTCCAGCAAGCCTGAGAGCATGCTCCCCTGCTTTTTTGGCGAATGAATAGATTGGGTAGTATCGTCCTGTAGCATGCAATTCTGATTCTACTTCACTATAGAACCTTTCCCACTTATTCTGAGCTTCTAAAGAAAGGCCTAAAGGTCGGGGATGTAGCTCATTTTGAGTTTCTTTTTTAAGAGGAAAAGGCGTGTCTAAGATTTCAGAGGATTTCGACCAAAAAGCCTGTAATGCACGGCTTTGAGTCAAGTCCTCCTTCTCATAGAAAGGAAGTCCACCAACCTGCTCTGGAAATGCTATCAAGAATCTTGCAAGGATTCCCTGATCTCGAACTATGGGGATCCCAATAATTTTTCGAAATACCGAAGGCTGTACCATGAAATGGACGGATAACCGCTTTCCATAAAGCTGGATGCGCTCCTCACAACGAATCCGGGTAATAGGCCCATCGGCATCCCATAACTTCGATAAGCATGCGATTGTTTTAATTGAGTTTTCTTGATTCATCGAGAAGCCACCAAAGAATCTAGCTCCTTCATCGCTAAAAAGCCCTTGAGAGGCTCGCCCTAAATGAAAAAGCCTCTGCAGCCCCTCAATTGAGGGTTCTTCACATTTGATAACTGGTTCAAGGGGAAGTTTGGGTTCAGGATCTGAAGTTAGTTGGGATTCCATCTCATCAGAGCACAAACGAAGAATCTGTTTTCTTCTAGCAAGCCAAGCCTGATGGAGATTCCGATATTTGACCATCTCAGCATCAAATTCAAGTTTCAGCACTTCCTCCTCGTAAATACGAATAGCTCTTAGCGCTAGTTTATCAACCGAGCTTTTACGGTCTCCACTCACCGCTACAGATAAAAAATATCCTGAAAGCGGAATTAGACGACTATCGATGGCTACGTTTCGATGCCCTTGGACACAAAGTGCTGCTGAGGCAAGAAATGACCCAGCGCAAATAGAATCAGGGGCCTTAACTACTTCTATAACTTTTTGAACTGCATCAAACAAGACTGGTCCAAGAGCCCAAACAGGAAAGGGCCTGGGAGGAAGATTCTCTCGCTGTAAAGGCAAAGGCTCTTCAGTCTGCTGCTTTTCAGCAAATGCCTTCTCAAGCTCGTCAGCTTGTTTTTTTGAATTGTTGAAATTTCTATCTTGAGCGGTGTAAGATATTAGATCGCTGTTATTTTCTATATTATCAAGCGGAGCCGACCCTAAATCGGCTCCTTTTTTTAGATCAATCATTAGTTCCCCCTCGCAATATTGGTTTCTTTGCTTTTTTCTAAATAAGAGAGAAAGGCCTCTTCATCTAGAAGAATAAGCCGACCTAACTTGCAGACAACCTGCTTTCTAAAACCTCTTCGGTCTTTAAAAAGTAAGTTTTTCAGCATGTTCTTAGTAAGAAAGGGGTATTTTTCGATCGCTTGCTTTTTTGTGAGGTAAGATTTTGAACTACTCTCCACCAGTCCTCCTGGGTTAGATGGTTTACTGACTTCTCGTGCCGGAGAATTCCTTAAAAAACCAAAACGAACTCAAGATTAATCAGGATTGCAAAGCGCCAAAACGTCTTTGATTGGGGCAAAATTTTTAGGTATAAATACTACCATTAGTCAAGTAAGCCTCTTCAAGCCATTTTCTAGTAACCCACTGCATGATTTGACAAAGGACAGGATGGAATGCGAATCTTTGTGTGAAAAGCTTAACAAACTTTGAGTGAATAATTTCATTCAAAGTCCACCCTAAAACCTTTAGAATTCTCGTTAAACTAGACAGGGCAAATCTAATAGCCAAAAAATTCACTCCTCTTTCAGAAAATATCTCAGGAATCTCTACAGGCTCTCCAAGAGGCAAGCCTTTTATCAGCCGATGATCGCGCTTCTTCCTTTTTTCGGGCAAAAGCGGGAAAACGGGCCTCACCCAGTTTTGGACATTACGAGTGTTCCTCCCTTGCAACTCTAAAAGATCAAAGAAAGGAGATCGTTTGCTCAACAACTCTTGCGTCAGATCGGCAATTGTTCTTACACTCTCCCCACGCAAATCGAACAAAACTTGAGCTGCACATTGTACTGCAATCACATGCTTTTGGGGCAAAGACAACCCTGAGCGATCTCTATGGAGGCCCACTCTCTCAAACACATCTTTCTCATATCCCTGAAGCGAGACATCCTGTTCTAAAGCAACCTTAAAAAAGCCAAACCAGTCTGATTGTTCATTTATAACTTTTTGTTTTGAGAAGCGCTTTTCACACAACACAAGAGAACGTACAAGAGACTCACTGCTTGTATCCTTTTTTAAGGTCTTTTTTCCCTCAATTTCATATGTTAAACCAAAAAAACTCTTCTCCAGTCCATCTAAAACTTCAATCAATTGCTCCATAAACCCATCCGCAGGGTATAGACTTAGAAGCATCTCTGTTGGTGCTGATAAGGACAGTTCTGGGAAATGATTGGTCGATTTTTCTAATGCAGAAATTGCTTTAATATCTTCCTCGATTTGTTCTTTTAATTCAGACGATATAGCCAAATGCTTTAGATCACTCATTCTGGACTCCTTGGAAGATTTGTTCTGACATTTTGGATACTGCGTCTACCGACCGTGATTCAATAAGATGAGCGTACCGCCGTGTCATCGAAACACTCCGATGCCCTAGCAGATGCCCGATTTCCCCTAAAGAAAGCCCCTGTGCCAGCATTTCGGTAGCGTATGAGTGGCGTGCATCATGTGGTCTAAAATCTATCAATCCAGCACGTTTAATGGCTGTTTTAAGGGCTCTTCGGAATTCGAGCGGAGAGCCGCTATTTTGGCCTGGGAAGATATAGCCAAGCGAGGTTGCTTGGGATGCGAGAGTCCTTAAGAGCTCCAGAGCCAGACCTCGGATAGGAACAGAGCGCATATCGGAGTTTTTTGACTTGGTGATGGTAATCTTCCCCTGTGTGAGCTCAACATCTATCCACTTGAGACAGCGAATTTCGTTATAACGGCAGCCTGTACTTAAGAGAAGTACAACGAAGGTGAAGAGATAGGGATTACTGCTCTCTCGGCAGGCATCAAGAAAGCGAGAGCGCTCAGTGGGGGTAAGGAAGCGAGTGCGTTCACGAGATTCTTTCTCTCTAGAGATCTTGCGAACAGGATTTTCTACGATCCACTCCCATTGCTTAACACAGATGCTCAGGAGGTGACTGAGAGTGGCTAAGAAACGATTACATGTGCTACCTGTACGCACCTTGCCTTTTGAATTGCGTTCAGTGAGAAGTTTTTGTTTCTTCTCAGCGATAAGGGATGGCCGGACATCTTGGAGATAGAGATTGCCTAGCTCTGCCCGCCACCAGTTTAGGTGGCCTTGTTTGGCGGTAGTGACCTTCTGCTCTTTGCAATAACGCTCCACAGCATCTTGAAAGGTACGGCGGCGAGCTTCTGGGTAGAGCTGTTGACGACCGCAGCGGATATCGGCTTCTGTCTTCTGAATCCATGCCTTGGCATCGGTCTTACGGTCAAACATGGCAGTGAGTGTTGGATGGCCTTTGAGGCGAACTTCTGCTTGGTAGCGTGTGCCACCGTCTTTGAGGGATCTTTCTCTGATATGACCCATTTCGACTTCCTTACAAGCGTGACGATAGATGGTCCTTGGATAAGACGATCTTCGCGCTTGAATTTCAGTTAGTTGAAAAGGATGTTCACATGATTGCCGTAAAGATAACGGAACCGACATCCTGCTTGGGTAATTTAAGGATTTTCCGTACTCCGGCAAGATTACGGCATTTGGAGTTTTGGGGCGGTTTTTTTGAACCATTTTTAACCCCATTTTCTATAGAGAAACTCCGGGTGTATGATTCGAACATACGACCAATGGATTAACAGTCCACTGCTCTACCACTGAGCTAACCCGGAATGAAAACGAAGGATCAGTGTAAAGTACCTAAGGATTAATTGCAAAGAGTTCGTTTCTAGCTTGGAGAAAATCGGGCTGTGAGGCTACTCTGGAGCCATGTCTGAGCAGCTGAACGGTTTTATCGACTCCATTGTCTATGTACAGCCCGAAAATGGCTTTACGGTCGCTAGGCTGAAGGAGCCTAAAAAGAAAGATTTAATTGTCATCGTCGGCAAGTTGCCTTCGGTACAACCGGGAGAGACGGTGAGCTGCCAGGGCGTCTGGAAGACCCATCCCTCTTATGGTCGGCAATTCGAGGTAAGTGAATATGTCGTGGAGAAGCCGACCGATCTGATGGGCATCCAAAGGTATTTGGAATCGGGCTTTATTAAGGGTATTGGGCCCTCGTATGCAGAGAAAATTGTCGATCGATTTGGGACTGAGACACTGGATGTGCTGGACAATGCGCCTCATAGGCTGGCCGAGATTGAGGGGTTAGGGACGAAGAAAATCAAAAATATCAAAGAGAGCTGGAAAGCGCAGAAAGCTGTGCGGGAAGTGATCTTGTTTTTACGGACCTATGGGGTAAGTCCCGCGTTTGCGATGCGGATTTATAAGGCGCTGGGCGAAGCGGCGATCCAGAAAGTGAAGGAAAATCCCTATCGGCTGGCGAAGGATGTGCATGGCATTGGGTTTAAGATCGCCGATGCCATTGCTCTTAAGATCGGCTTTCCCCTCCACTCCTCGCCGAGGATTGCGGCGGGGATCGAGCATGTGCTGTTGGAGCTGAGTGGAGATGGGCATACGTGCTTTCCGATGGTTGACTTCGTCCCGTTGGCTAAAGCGGCTTTAGAGGTCGAAGAACAGCTGATCGAACAAGAGATCAAGCGGCTGGTCGAAAACCAGTCGTTGGTGCAGCAAGAGGGCTTTTTATGGCTCGGACCTTTTTGGGGTTATGAGCAGAGCATTGGAAAGGATCTGCAGCGACTGATTCATAGCCCACAGGCGATCCGGTCGATCGATGCGAAAAAAGCAGCCGATTGGGTGGAAGGGATTTTGCATATCCAATTTGCTGAACAGCAAAAAGAGGCGGTCATCGCGGCCCTGACAGATAAGGTACATATCATCACGGGCGGTCCTGGCACTGGTAAAAGCACGATCACCAACTCAATTTTGGGGATCACATCGAAATTAACCGAGAAAATTTTGCTCGCGGCTCCGACGGGGCGCGCTGCGAAACGGCTCTCGCAAATTACGAAGAAGAAGGCTTTCACCATCCACGCGATGCTCGAGATGGATTTCGAATCGGGTGGCTTTAAAAGAGGCAAAGACAATCAGCTCGATTGCGATCTGTTGATCATCGATGAGGCGAGTATGATCGACACTCCCCTGCTCTATTATCTTTTAAAGGCGATCCCCAATCGCGCGCGAGTTCTCTTTGTCGGTGACATTGACCAATTGCCGAGTGTTGGGCCGGGCTGCGTGCTAAAGGACCTCATTGCGTCGGGTTTAATTGGTGTGACCCGGCTGACAGAGATTTTCCGCCAAGCAAAGGGCTCTAAAATCATCACCAATGCTCACAAAATCAACAACGGTGAGTTCCCCGATCTTTTTACCCATGAAAGAAGCGACTTTCATTTTATTGAAGCCGAGACTCCCGAAGGAATCCAAGAGATCATCTTGCGTCTCGTATCGACGGAAATACCGAAGACTTGGAATTTTGATCCGATCGAAGATATCCAAGTCCTCTCTCCGATGAAGCGCGGGGCGATTGGGGTCGAATTGATGAACGACTCGCTCCAAAATCTGCTCAATCCATCGAAGAATCCCCTTCTTCGCTCAGGGCGAAGGCTGAGTCAGGGGGATAAAGTAATGCAGATCAAAAACAACTACGACAAGAAAATTTATAACGGCGACATCGGTCGAGTCGAAAAAATTGACCTACACGAGCAGGTCCTCACCGTTCTTTTTGACGATAAACCGATTGAATACGAGTTTTCCGAGCTAGAAGAGCTTGTCCTAGCCTACGCTACCTCGATCCATAAGTTTCAAGGAAGCGAGTGCCCTTGTGTGATCATCCCGGTCCACACTTCCCACTTCAAAATGCTCCATCGCAACCTCCTCTACACCGGAGTGACTCGGGGCAAAAAGCAGGTCTATATTGTGGGAACCAAAAAAGCGATTGGAATCGCGATTAATAACGACCAGGTTCAAAAGCGGCACACCGGTCTGATCAAGGCGCTAAAAGCTGCGCCGAAACCAGCGGGTCCTTCAGCGACTCAACTCGATTTCAGCTCACTCAAATAGCAGCCTCTTTCATTTCTGCAGCAACTTCATTAGATGGAGAAATAAACTCAATATTACGTGCTCTTGCTATTTCCCTTGCTTTATCTGAGGCTTTTTGAAGAGTGTCTCCACTACCTAATAATTCTGTTTTAACGGAAACATGATCGGGATTAGAGAGTTGAAAGATATAATAACGATCAATAGCAAAAACAGCTGTAAGCACACTGTTACCACGAACAAAAGGGGTGCCATGGAGTTTTGATAAAGATTGAGCATGTTCAATTGCTTTTTTCTTTGTGACAAAACTTCCTTTGTCATCTCTTTCTACGGAAGATAAGATTACCTTTTTATTTTCAAATTTCGGAAATTTATTTTTCACAACATAGAAATCCCCTATATCTTCATCAACGGTTAAATATTCGACTCTGGAATGCTTTGAGGTTCCTAAAACTGACATAGATTCTCCGAATTTAAAGTAACTATTTTTCAAGAATTGCGAGTGTTTCATCAAGGAAATTTTTATGGGCGTAAAATTTTCTGATCTCGTCTCGCTCATTTTTATACTTGCTGACTAGCTGTTCGCTTTCGTTTCTATCAAACATAACAAAGATGGGGAGGCGGAAAGGAACGTTATTGAGATAATATTCAGCCCTAACTCTCGGATCGTTATTTTCGGAAGCGAGGTATTCCTCTTGGAGCGTTCCGCTTGCCCTTTCCTTAAATAACTGTTCAAATATTCTTCCGTTTTCAATGCCGTAACCCAAGAGGATTCCCTGGCAAATGAAATCATTGAACACCCTTTTCCAAAATTCATGTTTTCCCGTTCGTAGGTGTTCAATTTCCCGAACTGGATCGAAATCTCCTGCGAAAGCAAATTCATGATAGTGGTTCTTCATAGCTTGTAGGGTCAGTTCGGTATTCAAAAATACTAGCAGACTGTAACTCTCGCAATTTACTTCCGTTAGAATAAACCGTTTAGAGAGAGTAAGAGGCTTTTGCTTTAGGAGATCCCACCCCTCTTCCAAATATCTTTCTATTTCAATTGTTGAAAGATCAGGATGTGCAGCTAAGTATTCTTGCAACTGTTGGGAATTTTCAGGAGACATATCGACCAGATCTTCGACAGTAGCCGGTTTTGAACCTAAAAGAGTGTAGGCTCCTCCATGTTCCAACAAAAGCTCCTGAAAAAAGTGGGTAAGTGTCTCACGCTCTTTTCTACTCAATGCGCTCTTATAGGAACAATTACAGAGAAGAATTGACAAAAACAAAATCGAGATGAGAGAGTATCCACCTTTAATCTTTTGAATGGAGAAAAGACGTGAAATCATTAGTTTTCATCGCAGCGGGTTTTCTATTTTTATTCCCAGGAAATGGAACGGCTTTCCAAGAAGGGCAAAATAATGCCTCTTGGGTCAAGGAATGTCAAGGTGATCGCATCTACATTAATAGCGATAAGTTAGAGATAAAGGGTAATCGTATATTTGTGAAAGATGAGAATAATGCGCCTCATCCCCTGAGTCATCTTTTTGTGGATTCGGTCGGAATTTTCACAACAACTGAGACCATGAGCGACACAGAACTTGCAAAAGTGTGGAACATTGTTTGGTGCAAAACCTGCAATGCCTACCGCTCTGTGAATGTTCAGGGATTATGCGTGAAATGCGGCAATCGTCCATAAGAGACTGTTAACGAATTAAGTCTCAATATTGAGAGAGGTTGTTTAGGTTACTCGATCCGGCGTCTGATTGGAGCGTTCCAATGAGACTTTGGAGATAGGCAAGTTCGCTTGCTGGCGAAGAGCTGGGAATAGTCTCCAAAGCTCTAAAAGCTGCGCCGAAACCGGCGGGTCCTTCAGCGACCCAACTCGATTTCAGCTCACTGATACATTAAATTTATGAGATGTTGCTGGATCCAGCGTTCATCTGAAGCATGCCTGCGAATTTTTTAATCTTTGGAACTCCAAGAGAATAAGATCGAAAACGGCGCTCTGAATCTTCTATCCACAATCTTTTATTTTTCCTAAACAAGAGGTGAGGCTTCTGATAATCAAGAACCGTCGACTTTTCTCGCCGATCGTTGTGCTCGATTTGGCGTGTATCGCAAATAGAGACTTTTTCTACACATCGATCTAGAAATTCACGACTTGAGAAAAGCCATTCACCATGATGATAGAGAACAAAATCATCAGCAAGAATTGCTGCGCGCTGACCGATTGCTCATTTAACTTCCGTTTAGCGACTTCTATGGGTTGCTGAGTGGCATTAATTGTAGGTGCAATATTTGGGGCTAAATCGACTTCGACAGGGGGCGAGTTCGGATTGCGTCCAAAATGTTGCTTTTCGATACACTCGATTAGCTCGCAAACTTTGTTTGCAGTAAAAAATAAGACTCTAGCGAGTCTTTTATTTTCATCATCCTCTTGGCGGATTTCTTCTATTGGATCAAACCGGATCTCTTCGAGATTTTGTTGACGAAGATGCCCCCCTATTAATAATTTGTCATGGAAAATCATTGTCATTTCCTCAATTACCCGCTGATTGGTATCTTGCGATGTAACTGAAATAATTGTCTCACCGGTTTGGGTGTTTGAGCATTCCAATCTCGAAGCTACGTTTTGTGTAGTTCTTGCAGTTTGGTCAATCATTCGAGGGTTTTCTTGCTGGAATGGAATGTGAGGCTGCCTTAAGAAGTAATCATACAAAGGATTCGGTATGTTATCTCTGGCCAACTGATTGTTCATATCAAACATGATCGTCTCGCTATTTAGTACAATCTTATTGGGAATTGTCAGGATGACGACAATTCACCGTTATTAAAATAAATATTATATCAAAATATTGGTTATTTTTTTATATTTAATAGAATCTAGGGGAGATAATAAATCCCATTAATCGAAAGAATTATGGAATTAGCAGAATTTAAGAGACTTGCGCGCCAGGAAGAAGGTTTTGGATTTGGGGGAGTTCGAAGTCGGGGCCCATGCCGCCGGCGAGGATCATCCCCTGGCTGCAGCGACCCAACTTGACCTCAGTTCACTCAAATAGCAGCCTCTTTCATTTCTGCAGCAACTTCATTAGATGAAGAAACAAACTCAATTTTACGTTCTTGTGCTATTTTTTTTGCCTTATCTGAGGCTTTTTGAAGAGTGTCTTCACTGCCTAACAGTTCAGTATTAACGAAAAGATAATCGGGATTAGAGAGTTGAAAGACATAATAACGATCTAGAGCAAAAACAGCCGTGACAACACTTCCGCTCCTAATATAAGAGATGCCAGTGAGCTTAGCTAAAGATTGAGCTCTTTTAATTGCCTCTTCTTTTTTTTCAAAGCTTCCTTTATTGACCTTTTCTACAGATGATAGGATAACGCGTTGATTTGCATATGTCGGAAATCGATTTAGCTCAATCCAGAATTCCTCGCATTCTTCATCGATGGTTAGAAATTGAGTTACAGGATGCTTTGAGGTTTCTGAAACTGACATGTATCCTCCAAAATTAAAAGTTTAGAGATGCTACAACTTATAGATTGAATTATCAATCGAATCAGATTTGATCTCTTAGGAGACTGTGCTTCCCGGGGGGAGGTTTTGAATTTGGGGGAGTTCGAGGTCGGTGCCCATACCGCCGGCGAGGATCATCCCCTGGCTCTCGACACCCATGATGGTGGCCGGGGCTAGGTTGGCCAGGAGAAGGAGCTTTTTACCGATGAGTTGATCGGGTTCATAATGGAGGGCAATGCCGGAGACGACGATTCTTTTTTCAAAGCCGAGGTCAACGGTGAGTTTGAGGAGCTTTTTCGATTTGGGGAGCTTGGAGGCTTCGAGGATTTGACAGACGCGGATGTCGAGTTTCTCGAATTGCTCGTATTGGATAGACTCTTTGAGTGGCTCGTAAGTAAGGGTCGACATGGCTGGTTTTTCCTGAGAGGTTTTTAGAGCGCCGAGTTTAGCGACTTGCTCTTCGATCTCGGAGTCTTCGATTTTGCGGAAGAGTGGAGTCGATCCGCCGAGGTGTTGATGGGTGGCAAGGGAGGTCTTGTGGATTTGGTTCCAAGAGCCTTTTGCGAGGTCTGTTTTAAAACCGAGAAGTTGCCAGACGGCTTGAGCTGAGGCGGGGATGATCGGCGAGGCGACGAGGGCGAGATTTTTGATGCACTCGAGGCAAAGAGCCACGGCTGTTTTCATTTTGGAATGGGTCGCCGGATCTTTGGCGAGGGTCCAAGGTTTTTTGCTATCGAAGTAAGCATTGCCAAGACTTGCGAGCTCCATCAGCGTTTGGGTCGCTTTGCGGAGGCTAAACTGTTCGTAGTGTTGAGAAGCCGTATCGACCAGCGCATCGATTTGCTTCAGAAAAGCTTGATCGGCAGAGTCTAGTTCGCCGCGCGGCGGAACGGCTGCGCCGCAATGTTGTTTGGCGAAGACGAAGACTCGGTGGACAAAGTTGCCGAACTTGCCGAGGAGGTCGGCATTGCAGCGGCTTTGGAAGTCTTTCCAGCTAAAATCGGAATCGGAAGTTTCGGGCGCATTCGCGGCAATTGCATAGCGGATCTGATCAGAGGTATAGCGGTTAAAGAAGTCGTCTAAATCGATGGTCCAGCCGTCTGATTTGGAGAACTGGCGACCTTCGAGCATGTAAAATTCGTTAGCGGGAACTTCATCGGGCAGTTTATAGGGTAGATCTTGTCCCATCAGCATAGCGGGGAAAAAGACGGTGTGGAATGGGATATTGTCCTTGCCGATGAAGTGGACGAGTTTCGTCTTTGGATCAAGCCAGTAGTCTTTCCACCGTTCTGGATGGCCGGTTTGCTCAGCCCACTCTTGCGCGGCGGAGACGTAGCCGATGGGAGCGTCGAACCAGACATAGAAAACTTTGTCTGGATAGCCAGGAACAGGGACTCCCCAATCGGAGTCGCGAGTGATAGCGCGTGCTTTTAGTTCATCGATGTAGCGCATCGCGAAGTGGAGGACATTTTCCTTCCAATGCTTGGAGCGGATCCAATCGGCGAGCTGCTGCTTAAAGTGGTCGAAGCGGAGATAGAGGTGGGCGCTGGGACGAAGAACGAGGGGCGAACCAGTGAGTTTAGAACGGGGATTTTTTAGGTCGGTTGCTTCGTAGGAAGCGGCGCATTTTTGGCATTCATCGCCGCGAGCTTGGTCATACCCGCATTTGGGGCAGGTTCCGACGACATAGCGGTCGGCGAGGAAGCGCTTTTCTTGCTCAGAATAAAGGTGATTTTCGGTCCGCTCTTCGATTAGACCTTTTTCTTTGAGGGCTTGATAAAAGGCTTGTGTTGTTGGAACATGGCCCGGCCAGGTGGTGCGGCTGTAGTGGTCGAAAGAAAAACCGAGCTTGTCAAATAAGCCTTTATTGATCGCGTGGAAAAGATCGACGTGCTGTTTTGGTGTACGTCCTGCGAGATCCGCGCTGAGCGTAATGGCTACGCCATGCTCATCAGAGCCGCAAAGATAGAGGACATCATTGCCTTGCAGGCGCTGAAAGCGGGCATAGCAATCTCCTGGCAGATAGGCTCCTGCAATGTGACCGAAATGGAGCGGTCCATTTGCATAGGGCAATGCCGAGGTAATCAGGATTTTCATGCTTTCAGGGCGTTCTTTGCTTGGTCTTCTGTGGCTCTAGCTTTAATCATTTCAATAATCTCATCTAGCGTTCCTTGCTGGCCGCTCAAAATAATATTACGAGCGACATTGATGGAGAAATTGCATAGATCGAAATTGTTTTTAAATTTTTTTCTCAACTGTTCTGATGTTAGGGATTCTAGAACCATAAGCCTCTCTTATCAAATCATGTATAAGCATCGGATAAAGAGGGCTTTTAGATCAATGGTTTTTGGTGTAAAGTGAAATTATGAACAAAATCCTTACCCTATTGCTCGCTCCTCTTGGCCTGATGGCCATGGTCGAGGTTACACAAGAAAACTATCAGACAGATGTTTTGAATTCGAAGAGTCCCGTCGTCCTGGAAGTCTACTCAACCCACTGCAGCCGCTGCAAGCAGATGAAGCCGATTCTCACCGAACTGGAGGAAGAGTTTGGCAATAAAGTGAAGTTTGCCAAAATCAATGTTGATAAAGAATATACGATCTCTGTATCGCTCGGCATTCAAGCAGTGCCGACAACCATCCTGATCAAAAAAGGACAAGTAGTCCAAAAAGAGATTGGGACAATGGATAAAGAGGCGCTCAAAGAGTTAATTCAGAAAAATCTTTAACGGTTCTTGTGTTCTTCCGCGATCAGGATCGATTTAAGAACGGTGTAGGCAGTTTGCAGATTGTCGTTCACGATGTGATAATCGTACTTATTTGAGAGGGAAATCTCATTTTCTGCCCAGGAAAGGCGGTGTTCGATCGCCTCTGGGGTATCTTCTTTGCGAGTGGTGAGGCGGCTTCTCAATTCTTGGAGGCTGGGCGGACTGATGAAAATGAAGGTAGCTGTGTAAGAGCCCATCAATTGAAGCGCTCCTTGCGTGTCGATCACGAGAATGACGTGATGCCCTTTATCTTGCTCTGATTCGACAAATTTTCGCGAGGTGCCATAATAGTGGTTGAAAACTTGAGCGTGCTCGAGAAAGTCCCCTTCGCGGATCCTCGCTTCAAAGTCTTCAAAGGAGATGAAATGGTAATCTTTACCGTGTATCTCGTTGGAGCGCGGTTTACGAGTGGTGTAAGAGACGCTTTCGACAACGCAGTTAAATTCCTGACGGATCATCCGCACAAGGGTTGTTTTTCCTGTGCCGGCGGGGGCGCTGACAACAAAAACCAAACCTCTTTTAAGCCCGCCTAACACTGCATTCATAATCACTCAATATTTTGGATCTGCTCTCGGATTTTTTCCAGCTCGCTCTTCATCTCTACGACGAGATGTGCGATTTTTGCATCCATCGATTTAGAACCGATGGTATTCACTTCGCGGCCCATTTCTTGAACAAGAAAGTCCATCTTGCGTCCGCTGCCAGTGGAATGACCTTTAAAAAGTTCACTATACTGAGCGAGATGAGAGCGGAAGCGTGTGATCTCTTCGCTTGTATCAGCCCTTTCAGCAAAAAGCGCCACCTCGCGCAATAATCGATCATCGAGTTCAGCGCTCGGCTGAAAAATTTCTTCCATTCGCTCTTTGAGTTTTTTTCTCATTTTTCCGGTTGCGTCAGGAGCTTGTCGTTCGATTTCATGAAGCAGCCGAGCGAGCTCTTTCAAACGGGTTTGGATATCTTGAGCGAGACTGGCACCCTCTTTTACCTTCATCTGTTGCAGGTCTTTGAGAGCTTGTTTTAAACAGTTTTCGATGGGTTCAAAATCGGTATCTCGAGCCAGTTCTTGGCGCGAGTTCGCTGTTGCATGCTGGACGAGAAATGAGAAGTCGATCACTTCTTTCTTATATCCGAGCGATTCAGCGATCCCCTCCCATCCTGTTTTCAGCGCACGGAGAAGTTCCAGGTCGGGTAAATTCTGTTGAACGGCGGAGGGATTGGGCAAAATGTGAATGCGAACGGAGATTTGCCCCCGCAGAAGATGTTCACTGACGATTTTGCGAATTTCGTTTTCAAATCGGGAGAATTCTTTTGGTAAAGAGACAAAGACTTCGAGATATTTTCGATTGATTGATTGAATTTCAACAATGACATTGCCGTAAGGGGCTTGAATCATGGACCGGCCAAATCCGGTCATACTTGCGATCATGTATACCTCTCCGTCTTGATTCTAGAGTAACCGTTTAATTTAGTAAATCAAGCTGGTCATCTGTTTGATAATAAATTCTCACAGGTTCAAAACTCTTTCGGTGAATGGCACAAGGACCATATTGCTTTAAAGCTGCTAAATGTTCGGGTGTTCCGTAACCTTTGTGAATTGCAAATCCATATTGCGGATAGATCTTATCCATTTCGACCATGATCCTGTCTCTCGTGACTTTGGCCAAAATAGAGGCTGCTGCGATACAAGCAGATCGACTATCCCCTTTCACAAGTGCTCGAGTTGGAATTCCAAAAGAGGGGGTCAAACTCCCGTCTACGAGGATGTAGTCGGGTTTTTCTTGGAGCTCAATCAGAGCTCGGTACATAGAGTGGAAGGTTGCTTTGAGAATATTGACCCGATCGATTTCTGGAGCCTCGGCTTGACCAATTCCAAATTCGATGCCAGGGGTTGAAATAAGAATAGCGAAGAAGCGCTCTCGCTCCTCTTCGCTCAATTGTTTGCTATCGTTGATCCCATCGAGAATGAGACCCTCAGGTAGAATGCAGCACGCTGAGACAACGGGTCCAGCAAGCGGGCCGCGACCCGCTTCATCGATTCCGGCGATCCGTCGGCAGCCTTGCGCCCTTAGGCCCGTCTCAATCTCAAACACAGATTAGCTCTGTGGAGCTTCTTCTGCTTCTTCAACAACGGTCGCTACGAACTTCTCACGGACTTTCGCACCTTTGCCAGATCGACCGCGGAGGTAGTAGAGTTTCGCGCGGCGAACTTTACCAGGACGAACTACTTCGATACCGGAGATACGTGGGCTGTGGAGCAAGAAGACTCTCTCCATGCTCGAACCATAAGCGGTACGATAGAGTGTGAATGTTTCAGAGAGGCCTTGGCCTTTTTTCGCAACAACAGTACCTAAGAAGGCCTGGAGGCGCTCTTTATCGCCCTCGACGATGCGAGTCTGGACTCGGATAGTGTCGCCGACGTTAAACGCTGGGACTTTTTCTTTCAGGTAAGAGGACTCAAGCTCCTCAAGAACGGGTGAGCGGCTCACGATTATCTCCTTTTCAAATCTATATAGCTTTCTGCTAGCTCGGGTCGTACCCGGCGCGTTTTTTCTAATGCTTTATCCAGGCGCCACTGCCGAATTTTCGCGTGGTTTCCCTCGCGGAGCACTTCTGGCACCGCGATTCCTTCAAATTCTTCCGGCCTCGTGTAATGAGGAGCGTCAAAGAGGCCGTTTTGAAACGAGTCCTCATTCACAGCGTCCGGATGGCCAATCACACCGGGCACGAACCGCATCACGGCGTCGACTAATACAATGGCTGCAATACAACCATTCGTCAGTACATAATCGCCGATGCTGATCTCTTCATCTACTTCTTTCATCAGCACCCTCTCATCGACCCCTTCATAGTGGCCGCAGAGAAGGATGAGATGTTCTTTCTTCGCCAGCTCTTCACATTTTTTTGCTGTGAGCGGCGTGCCTTGCGGCGAAAGAAAAACCACATGGGAGCGTTCGGTTTTCACACTTCGAATCGCTTTGGCAACCGGCTCAGGGGCCATCACCATTCCGGGCCCTCCGCCGAAAGGGCGTTGGTCGACTCGGCGATGCTTATTCTCAGCAAAATCCCGGATGTCGATTAGGTTTACCCCGATCGCTCCCGATTCTCTCGCCCGTTTGACCATACTTACATCAAACGGTCCCGAAAAATACTCCGGAAATAGCGAGAGAATATCGAACTTCATGTGCGCGTTATTTCGCTTTCGCTTTTCGTTTTGCGCGCGCTTTGTTGATCTTCGCGACTTTCTTCGCGCTCATCTCTTTAACCACTTCTGGTGCGAGTTTTTTCACGAGAGATTTTACGCGGTCGGAGATCTGTGCGCCTTGGTCGATCCAGAATTGAATGCGTGGAACGTCTAGCTGGTAGTTTTTTCCTTCAGCTGCGAACGGATTGTACCATCCCAATTTCTCGACATACTTGCCGTCGCGCGGATTGCGCTCATCTGTTACAACAACGCGGAATCTCTGTCTGCTATTCGCGCCTTGCTGTCTCATGCGAATGACTAACGCCATGTTTTACCTTCAAATTTAGTTTTCATCTCTTCCAAATCTGGCAAGCCGAACTTTTTCGCTCCAGCTTTCAGATCGGGCATACTTTTAAATAACTGTTTCACTTTCTTGAAGCCTTTCACCATTCGATTCACATCGTCTAGTGGAACGCCACTCCCCTTCGCAATTCTCTTGCGCCGGCTGTGCTCCAATTCCACTTTCTCCTGTCGCTCATCGGGCGTCATCGAAAGGATCGTCGCTTCAAGCCGGTTGAATTCTTGATCGGAAAAGTCGAGATCACCCAACATTCCCATTCCGGGCAACATTTTCAAAAGACTCTTAAAGGAGCCCATCTTCCGCACCTTGCCCATCTGCTTTAGATAGTCATCGTAGGTGAAAGAGGCTTTCTTCAGCTTCTTTTCTAAATCCAAACTCTCTTGCTCGTCAAACGCGTCTTGCGCTTTCTTGACGAGATTAATCACATCACCCATGCCGAGAATTCGATCGGCCATTGAGCGAGGATTAAACAACTGCAGATCCGCTACTCGTTCACCCACCCCTTCAAATTTCAGAGGTTTTTGGGTCACTTCGCGAATCGAAATCGCAGCGCCAGCTCGGGCGTTCGAATCGAGCATCGTCAGAATCGTACCGGTGATCTGTACTCGCTTGTCGAACTCTGCCGCCGTTTTCACAGCGTCTTGTCCCGTCGCAGCATTTGCGACAAATAATATCTCTCTGGGCTCTAACAACCTCTTCATCTCTGAGAGTTGTTCCATCAACTCTTCGTCGAGGTGGAGCCTTCCTGCTGTATCGAGCAGCAGAACATCATATCCTTCGCGTAGAGCATGCTCTTTGGCGAGCTGAGCTACGCGAACCGGATTCTTTTCCCCTTCCGCGGAAAAAACTGACAGTCCATGATCGGCAGCGAGTTTCTTCAACTGCTCAACCGCGGCTGGCCGCTGCAAATCGCAAGCTGCCATGAGGACCCGCTTATGCTTCTCGGTCCGTGCAATGTAGGCGGCCAATTTTGCGCAGCTCGTCGTCTTTCCCGATCCCTGCAAACCGCAGAGCATCACAACCGACAGTTTCCCGTTTAAGTCGAGAGGGACCTCTTCTTGTCCCATCAAAGCGATCAACTCATCGTGCACCAGCTTAATAAATTGCTGGCCCGGGTTGACCGACTTGACGACCGATTCGCCGAGCGATTTTTCTTTTACTCGCTTGATGAACTCACTCGTGACCGTATAGTTCACGTCTGCGTCTAGCAAAGCGAGGCGCACTTGTCGTACTGCATCGGAGATATTCTCTTCCGTCAGTGTCTTTTTTCCAGATAGCCCTGCAAATAAATTCTGCAGCTTTTCAGTGAGAGAGCCGAACATTCGAGTAAAATACTCCCATTATGAGGGCACAGTTTACTCGAGAAAATCATTGCTTTTCAAGGAAAAAGAAGCGATCGTGTCCCGCCCAGTCTTTCTCCACCTCGGATCGGACCCACGGCCCACCCGCAAAGATTTTCTTGAGAACCTCTCCCTGCCCTGTACCAATTTCAAAATAGACTCGCCCGCCGGGATTCAATTTGTCGGGCAAATCAACGCTTAATCGCTCATACAATTCAGTCCCCCGCTCACCACCGACGAGCGCCAAGGCGGGCTCAAAGTCGCGGACCGAGGGGCTCAAATCTAAATATTCTTTACTAGTTATATAGGGAGGATTGGCGACGATTAAGTCTGCTTTTTGGCCCTGAAAAGGCTCCAACAAGTCCCCTTTTCTCAACTCAACATCGAGCCCATTTCGCTTAGCATTCGCCTCTGCCACCGCCAAAGCCCCCTCCGATAAATCGGATAAAACGACCTTCAGCTCCGGAACGGCCTTTTTCAAGCCCAGGCCAATACAACCCGATCCGGTACACAAATCCCAACAAATTCCCGTCGGTTTCTGTTTGACAATGAGATCGACCAAAATCTCCGTTTCGGGCCTGGGAATTAATACGCGAGAATCAATCTGTAAGTTACAGCCATAAAAATCAATCTCACCTACAATGTATTCGACCGGCTCTCCCTTAGCACACCTCTTTAACCAGTCGCGCAGAGAGGCTAATTCCCGCTCTTCAACAGGTTGGTCAAATTGCATATACAGGTCGATTCGCTTCATCTTTAAAGCGCCCGCTATCAACTCTTCGGCCAAACGCCGAGCTTTGGGAATTTGTCGCTCTTGCAAAAAGGAGGTGGATAATTGGAGCACTTCGCCGAGCGATTTCACGAGGTCAGTTGTTCGTTATAAAAGTGATTGACGAGAGGAATGGTGACATCGTCCAAATCCCCTTCCATGATCCGATCCAATTTATAAAGAGTCAGCTCAATCCGGTGATCTGTCAGGCGGTTTTGAGGAAAATTATAGGTGCGGATTCGCTCGGAGCGGTCACCCGATCCCACTTGACTGGAGCGGATTGAGGCCATCTCTTCGTGGGCTTTCCGGCGCATCTCTTCCGCGATTCGAGCTTTCAACATCCGCATCGCCTTATCTTTATTCTTATGTTGGCTTCGCTCGTCTTGGCAAGCCACCACGGTGCCTGTCGGGATGTGAGTAATGCGGACAGCTGAATCGGTTGTATTGACGTGCTGACCACCAGCGCCAGAAGAGCGGTAAGTGTCGATTTTTAAATCTTTTTCATCGATTTTGATGTCGTCGTCCTCATTGGGCTCCAACAACACGGCGATGGTAATGGCCGAAGTGTGCACTCGCCCCTGCGTCTCAGTCGCAGGCACGCGCTGAACGCGATGCGTTCCCGCCTCGAATTGCATCAGACGGAAAACGTTTTGCCCGGACATTGACATCACATATTCTTTCGCTCCACCAACCTCAGATTCAGCCGCAGACAGAACTTCTACCTTCCAACCCTTGCTCGTCGCGTAGTTGCGGTACATGCGGACGCAATCGCCGACGAAAAGAGCCGCTTCATCGCCACCCGTACCTGCGCGCAATTCCATGATGATATTGCGGCTGTCGCGTGGATCGGGAGGGACTAAGAGATTTTGAATTCGTTTGAGAGCTTCAGGCTGCCTGATCTCTAATTGAGCGATCTCTTCTCGGAGCATTTCGACCATTTCAGGGTCTTGCTCGCCAGGGAGAAGAGCGCGATTGTCTTTGATTTGTTTTTCGATGGAGCGGAGCTCTTCCCAGGCCTCTTTTAATTCTGATAATTGAGAATGCTCTTGGGCGAGCTCACGAAACCGTTTTTGATCTGTTAGAATGTCAGGAAGGCCCAGCAACTCTTCGATCTGCTGCAGCTTTTCTAAAAGCTGCTGAACCTTTTGTTCCATTTACTTTTTCTTCTTAACAGTTTTGGCTTTTTCTCTGTTCGCTTCTTCTTGCTTCTCTTGAACCTTTTTCACTTCTTCCGTTTTGCGAGCGTATTTCTTCGTGAATTTATCTACGCGGCCTTCGGAGTCGATGAACTGGTTCGCTTTGGTGAAGAAAGGGTGCGATGCTGAGGAGATCGGCACGCGGACCAAAGGATATTCTTTACCTTCAAAGGAGCCTTTTTCTTTCGGCTGCAAGGTGCTGCCGATGACGAAGTTGGCGCCGGTGGAGGAGTCGATGAACAGGACATCTTGGTAAGGAGGATGTATTTTCTCTTTCATAGGAATCGATTCTCTTTAATGATGAAATTTCCCAACCAAATTACCCTATCCCCCTCAAAAAAAACAAGCAAAAGAAAAAATTTAAGAAAGGGATCGAGTGTCGAGGGAGGCCCCCGCCGGCCCCCATCGGGCACGGGCACGGGCACGAAATGGACCGCGCGCTTCGCCGCGGGAAAAGGATTCCCCCGACTTAGTCTATTTTCTCTCATTTTCTAGGGCGAAGATGGCTGATTGGGCGACTTGAAGACCGTCGAGGATCCCCTCTTCGTGGCGGAAATGGGGGTGGAATTCAAGGGCGGGAAAATCATTGGGCTGGAGAAGGTCGTCGGGGGTGAGATGAGGGACGATCCGGCGAGCCTCGGCTAGGAGTTTAGACTTTTGCTGATCAATCAGCTGTTGAAGCAAATGGAATAGGGGCTCTTTCTCCATCTTTTTTCTTCCTTGTTTGTTGGAAAAAATCTCGCATGAGGGCTGCTGCCTCGTCTTTTAAGATGCCAGAGGTCACCTCAATGGAGTGCATGGGGTGGTTAGCTTTAAAGAGATCGACCCAGGTACCGTTGGCTCCGAGGCGAAGGTCGGGGGCGGCCCAGACGAGCCGTTGGACACGGCTCGCGAAGAGCGCGCCGGCACACATCGGACACGGTTCGAGAGTGCAATAGAGGGTCGTTTCGGTCAGGCGCCAATTCTCCAGATGCGTGGTGGCCGATGTGATACAGAGCATTTCTGCGTGGGCCGTGGCATCTTGCAGAAGCTCGACCTGGTTGTGACCGCGGGCAATCACCTTATCTTTATGCACGAGGACGGCACCAACCGGCACCTCGTCTTTTGCAAAGGCTTTTTTAGCCTCCTTGAGAGCCTCGCGCATAAAGTATAAGTCCCGCTCTTCAGGCGTCATCGAGAAGCCGATTCGTTGAGCTTCTGCTGAAGAGAGCGAACTTGTTTCTTAAGCCCCTCAACATCGGTCGTATATTTTTTGAGAACGCCCGCGAGTTTTTGCTCATATTTTTCTGTCACGCGAGCCATTTCACGCTCGTGCCGTTCAATCGCCTTCGCGAGATCGTACTCTTTTTGGGAAGCAATGGCTTCTTGTTCTTGGCGAACCTGAGACTCTTCCGCCTGTTTGCGGAGACGCTCAAGGATAGCGGGAGGAAAAACTACGCTATTGAGCATAGAGAAAAAATAAATCTTCTTCGGGTCAAATGTCTCTGAGCCGCCAGCGAGAATTGACTCGCTCTGCTCGATGGTGAGCGATTGAATTGCATCGAAATCGTCGTTGATTTTTGAAAGGCGCTCAGCAAAATGGCGATAGAGATCTCCATGCCTAAAAACCCACCGATTCACCACCCATTCAGACATCTCCTCGTTGCCTTGCAGGAGCTCTTTTACAAATGCAGCGTTGATTTCTTCTGTTGTCAGCCTGTTGATTGGACGGCTGCCAAAATGCGTTTTGTAGAATGGGCCATCTTTTGGGAGATAGTCAGTCTTAATTTCTTTTTTAATCTCGAGGAGGATTTCATCCATCCAAGGTTGCAAAGCGTGAAATTTAGTTGTCATAGATCTCTTCATTAAAAGGAATTTGAGCATAGCACTCACCCCTCTCAAAATCAACACCTGACTCAACGGACTTGATCGTATTGTTAAATTCGGGTACAATGTTCCGTAGTTTAAGTCATAAACCATTGAACCAACCATCTAATCGGAGAACTTCCCCACATGTCTTTAGATAAAGGTACCAAGGAAGAAATCACCAAAAAATTTCAGTTACACGAAAAGGACACCGGTTCTGCCGACGTTCAAATCGCGATTTTAACTGAAAGAATTGCTGAATTGACAGAACACCTCAAACTCGCTCCTAAGGACCATAGCTCCCGCTTGGCTCTCTTGAAGCTCGTTGGGCAAAGACGTAAGTTGCTCGATTACCTTAATTCTACAGACACCAAGCGCTATCAAAACCTGATCGTCCGCTTGAATCTGAGAAAGTAATAGCAACTATTTGAAGCGGGTCGAAGACCCGCTTCATGGAAGGTAGAAAAGCGGGGATAGAGAACAGAAAAAAGCTTTTGACAGTTTGTCAAAAATTTCTTTCTGATTTCTATCCGTTTCCTTCCGACCCGTTTCCTAAAAAATGTTTAAGTCGGGCGTTTTCTACCTTTAAATCCAAAAAATTTGTGTACAGGAGAAAACCCACATGACACTAAAAAAAGAAATTCTACACATCCCTGTTGGCGATAAAACGATCACCATCGAAACGGGAAAAATCGCCCGCCAAGCCAATGGCGCAGTCCTCCTCCATTGCGGAGAAACAGTTTTGCTCGGAACTGCTTGCGCAGCACCTACAGCAAGCGCTGAAATCGACTTCTTCCCCTTGCGCGTCGATTACCAGGAAAAATTTTCAGCTGTCGGCCGCACAGCGGCTGGCTTTATCAAACGCGAAGGCCGCCCCGCTGAACGGGAAATCCTCACCTGCCGCCTCATCGATCGTCCGCTCCGCCCGATGTTCGAAGATGGCTACTACAATGAAGTACAGGTCCTCTCCTACGTTTATTCGTACGACACGCTCCACCAACCCGATGTTCTCGCAATCATCGCTTCTTCGGCAGCTCTTGTTATTTCCGACATTCCTCTCATCAAGCCGATCGGCGCCGTCCGCGTTGGCATGATCGATGGCGCATTTGTCATCAATCCAACGACAGAACAGATGAAACAATCGAAACTCGACCTCGTTCTCGCTGGAACAGAAGACGCTGTTCTCATGATCGAGGGCTTCTGCGACTTCCTCACGGAAGAGCAAGTGCTCGAAGCGATTGAGACGGGCCATAAAGCGATTGCTGTCATCTGCCACCACCTCGCTCAATGGGCGAAAAAAATCGGCAAAGAGAAGAAACGCGATACACTCCGCCCCATTCCTCAAGAAGTGACGAATGCGGTTCACGCAGCGGCGGCTGACTTGATTGAGGCAGCTCTTCGCATCAGCGCAAAGCTAGAGCGTGAAAAAGCTCTCTCTTCGATCAAAGAAACGGTGATGGAGAAATTGCTCCCTGAAGATGGAGAAACAAATCCTTCAAAAGCAGATGTAGCTCTCGCCTACAAAAATCTCCAGTCTTCGATCATGCGCAAAATGGTCCTGACCGAGAAAAAACGTCTCGATGGTCGCGGCTTAACCGATATCCGCGCAATTGATATCGAACAGTCTATCCTCCCACGCACACATGGCAGCTCCCTTTTCACTCGCGGTGAAACACAGAGTATTGCTGTCTGTACACTCGGTGGCGAGACAACGGGCCAGCGCTTTGAAGATCTCCACGGAGAAGGTTTACAGCGCTTTTATCTCCAATACTCATTCCCACCGTTCTCGGTTGGCGAAGTAGGCCGTATGGGCTCTGCTGGCCGCCGCGAAATCGGTCACGGAAAACTCGCTGAACGGGCACTTGCTGCAATCTTGCCAAAACAAGAAGAATTCCCGTACGTCATCCGCCTTGAGTCGAACATCACTGAGTCGAACGGCTCTTCCTCAATGGCGTCTGTCTGCGGCGGCTGCTTAGCGATGATGGATGCAGGCGTTCCAGTAAAACGTCCCGTTTCCGGTATTGCGATGGGGCTGATCCTCGAAGGAAAAGAATTCGTCATCCTCTCCGATATTCTCGGTGCGGAAGACGCTCTCGGCGATATGGACTTTAAAGTCACGGGTGACGATGACGGAATCACCGCATTCCAAATGGACATCAAAGTCGAAGGGATTACGATTGATATCATGAAAGCAGCCCTTGCGCAAGCCAAGAAAGGCCGCTCTCATATCCTTCAGAAAATGACCTCGACCTGCCCATCACCCAAACAGGAAATGTCGAAGTACGCTCCTCGCATTGAAACGATGCAGATCAAGCCAAGCAAGATCGGTATTGTCATCGGCCCAGGCGGAAAGCAGATCCGCTCGATCATCGAAGAGACAGGCGTTCAAATCGATATCAACGACAGCGGCCTTGTCAGCATCGCCTCGACCAATCCCGATGCGATGAACAAAGCAAAGCAGATCATCTTCAACCTGACGGCTGAAGTCGAAGTGGGCAAAGTCTACAATGGTCGCATCGTCTCGATGGTACCGTTTGGATTCTTTGTTGAAATCTTCGGAAAAGAGGGGCTCTGCCACATTTCTGAAATTTCTCACACTCGCATCGCAAACATCCACGACGCGCCCTTTAAAGAAGGCGATCGAATCGATGTAAAAGTGATCGATGTAAACGACCGCGGTCAAATCAAGTTGAGCCACAAAGCTCTTCTAGAGCAAGACGCTCGCAGATAGGAGCTTTATGGAAAGAGTCCTGGCAAAAGAACTGTCGCAGCACATTGGGAAACCGGTGCTGCTCCGCGGGTGGCTCAACAATACCCGCGCTTTTGGAAAACTCACCTTCCTCATTCTTCGCGACCGGAGCGGTTTTGCTCAGATCGTCATCGAGAATAGGGAAGAGTCGAAAAAACTAGAAGGTCTTCAGCCAGGCTCGATCTTGACTGTTCACGGCACAGCCGCCCTCTCACAAGAGGCTCATCTCGGCGCAGAAGTGGCAGATCCTAAAATCACCGTAGAAAATTCGATCCGCGAAGTTCCGCCGATTGAGTACTACAAACCCGAGATCAACACCGATCTCGATTTCATTCTCGATCATCGCCCGATCGCTCTTCGTAATCGGCAAATTGCAGCCGTTTTTCGAATTCAGTCCGATATCGCCCATGCCTATCGGCTCTACATGCACGATCAGGTAAAAGCTTACGAGTATTTCGCCCCGAATATCATCGGCGCCTCTTCGGAAGGAGGAGCTGAGTTTTTCAATGTCGATTACTTTGGCCATACTGCGACCCTTGCGCAGAGCAGTCAGCTCTACAAGCAAATCATGGTTGGCGTCAATGAGCGGGTATTTGCCCTCATGCCTTTTTTCCGAGCAGAACCATCCCACACTTCCCGCCACCTCTCAGAAGGGAAACAGTTCGAGTTCGAGATGGGATTTTTTAAACACTGGCATGAAATCCTCGACATCCAAGAAGGATGCATTAAATTTATCGTCCAATACCTTCACCAGCATTGCAAAGCGGAAATCGAAACACTCGGCGGCCGAATCATTTCAGCGCCAGCCAACGTCCCTTTCCCTCGCCTCACCTTTAAAGAAGCTCAGCAGCTCTATTTTGAGCGCACTGGAATCGACGAACGGCATGAACCTGACCTCAGTCCCGCCGCAGAGCGAGATCTCTGCGCCTGGGCCTCAGAAAAGCATGGAACCGATCTCGTCTTCGTCACCGACTGGAAAACGGTCAAGCGCCCCTTCTATTCTTACGCATCTGATACCAACCCGGATCTGACCAATACCTTTGACCTCATTTGCGCAGGCACGGAAATTACCTCAGGCGGCCAAAGGCGTCACACCTATGAGTCGATGCTTGAAGGACTTCGCCTGAAAGAAATGGAACCGGCAAACTTCACCGACTACCTCAGCATTTTTAAATATGGCATGCCACCACACGGTGGATTCGGTATGGGTCTGGAGCGACTCACCATGACACTCCTCAAGCTGAAAAATGTCCGCGAGGCGTCTCTTTTCCCCTCAGATACAAAGAGAATCGCCGGCAACAGGATCAAAGCGAATATCTTCTTCGGAGGCGAAAACATCCGCAATGAGATCATCCGTCAACTCAATCAACATAAATTCGCCTTCACGCATCTCAAGCATGAGGCGACTCCTACCTCGCAAGATTCGGCTCGCGTTCGCAATACCAAGATGGAAGAGGGTGTTAAGGCTCTCATCGTCCGTGGTAAGTCGACCAAAAAGAACTACCAGTTCAATATCCCCTCTCACCTCAAGCTCGATATGAAAGCGGTGCAGGAAGCGGTTGGCGAAAAATGTGAATTCGAAGATCCTCTTGTCATTCAAGAGCGATTTGGCTTGCCTGTCGGTGGCGTTCCTCCGTTTGGCAATCTGATCAATCTCGACAACTACTTCGATGAGAAAATCTCACATGAAGAACGGGCTGTATTCAACTGCGGCCTTACGACTGAATCGATCTTAATGAACTCGAAAGATTTGATCCAACTCGCTGAACCAAAATTCGGTCCATTTAGTAAGACCTAATATGAGTTCCCCCCTTATAATCGATATCGCTCACCCCCTGCCCACCTGGCATTTGGGGGCGAGCCAAACGGTTCGTCACAATAAGATCATTCATTCCATCACCGCTTTTTTCCAGGATCTCATCTACAAATCCGATCCAAGAGAATCCTTTCAATCCTTCTACGATTCTCTGCAGCCTCGTTTTCAGATCATTCACAACAACCTAGCTCAGGGACAAGGGGATTTTGAAGAGATCAAGCGGCTGCTTAAAATCGTCGCTAACATTGAAACGAGCGCCTGGGGTTACGACCTGGGTTATAAAATTGGCAAAGCCGATCAATCGAGCGCCGATCCCCTCTTCCTGAAATTCCGCGGGCAAGTCAATGCGATCCAAGCTTTGGCCCAAAGACATCTTCAGCGTTTAGATCGATCCCATCCTGAAACTCATCAACTCGCTCGTTGGATTGAATCCAACGAAGAACAACAGCGCTACGCCGTCTACATCGGACACCAAGATGTCCCCTACCTCTACTCCGAAATTCCCGCCGGTTCGATCTTACTCGACAACCCCTCTTCTACTCTCTACAGCCATGTGGTCCGAGGCAACTACTATTCCTATCTCTATACCATCATCAAACTTGTGAAACGCATCCTTGCTTGGTTGTTCACTGGTATGACTTATACTCATGCAGAACTCGCTCTAAGCAATGGCCAGGTCTTCGACCTACTCAAAGATCGAGATCACTTTCTCGCAGGAAAAGGGCTCATCAAAGATATGGGCAGCCGAGTGTGCTATCGCGATGTTTTAACTCCCAATCAAGCGAAAATCCTCGCCGCCTACAATGAGAAAAATCCCCCGGTCGCAACCTATCAAGAAGCCTTTTCCATCCTAGAAAATGAAGTGAAATCAAACATCGATAAAATCACAGCGTCGCCATGGGATATCGCCAAAACCTGCCTCCCCTTCCGCCGCCACAAAGATTACGACCTCGCCTCTGAATGGAATCCAGGCGTTGTCCGCCTCGGCTGCTCTCCATACGTTTCGGCTCTCTTCGGCCGCTTTGGTATCGACGTTGGCGCCAAACACAATAAGCTTCATCAATCGATCACTCCCGCCAATCTCGCTCAATCCGATTTTCACGAACCTTTATACGTGACAACCTAAAAAAGAATAACGTTTTCCCCAGCAGCCCATCCTACCCGAGGTACTATCTTTTCCTGTTGCTGAGTAAAGTCGAAAAGAGACAGCTACCGCAGTAGGAAGTTCTGAATCGGAGTCCTTAAAAAATTCCCCTAAAGATTCAAAGCCTTTTTTTATGGCTGCAGTTACTCTTTCGTTGAATCCCTTTCCATTTTCATTTGTTACACTTTCTTCGTAATCAGGCTTCATAAGCACTGTCGCACTCATATCGATTCCAGAACGAAACTCTTCGGCTGTATAGTCGGTTCTTGCAATTAACCAAATTTTCACCTCAAACCGATAGGTCAAATCGCTTAATCTTGGCTCTAACGCCTTTTCGTACATATCCGCACATTCTAAATAATCGACTGTAAGCTTCTTTAAATTATCCACATATCTCTTGTAGATTTCATCGATTCCCTCTACAGAAGCTTTTTCCTCCTCTTGTTTGCTCTTTGCATACGCTTCCGCTACAAGAGAAAATCTTTGCTTATTGAGATCGATCATTGATATTGCGCTGGCCATATGTCCTCGTATGCTAAAATTTATTTTAGCAATTGAAGATAGGGAATTGTAAAATATTGGTAAAGAAAAAGTGACAGGGAAAACCCCCGCCTTAGCGATAAACATTAAACCTGGCCTTGAAGTCTCCAAGCTCCAGCATAAAACGTTCCATAGGAAAGAGGACCTGCCTGCAAATCAATCACAAAGCGAGTCGGCAATAGTTCCTCCTGAAGACGGGCTCGAAGTAACTCGTCAGCCAGTTCTTTTATTAGAGATATTTGTTTACTTGGAGCTTGCGGGCGTACAGTAAAAGTTTCCAAAGCTTGTTGTTGCATGATCGCATGAACATCAATCCCATTTGTAATTTCTTCATCAGAAACTTGGCTCTCATGACTAACCCAAATCTTTGCCGTAAGCGATTGGGTAGGATCACTCGTTTCAGGATTCAAATTTCGAATAGCAAGATCAAAAATTTTTCCTATATCTGACAGAACTTCTTCCTTTAAGCCTCCATTCCGATAAACCCTCAAATTTACTCTAGCGTTGTTGATTATCCGCTGCCGTACTGGGTCAGCTCCTTCCAAAGCCCTTACCATAAAAACCTCAAGTTAGTGCTAAAAGTATCAGGAGAAAACCAATTAATTACAAGCGATGGAAGATTAGATCTCGCCCCACTTACCCCAGGCGCTAGTGTAGTATCTGCCGTAGGAAAGAAGACCTGCTTTTAATTCGACTACAACGCGAATAGGTAAAGGTTGAAGTTGAAGGAGCGTTCGAAGTGCTGTTACAGTACGAGGCATTACATGCCTAATTTGCATTTCGCAGTTTTGAGGATCTACCGCAAACGTTTCTAAAGGACGCCCTTCTATTATTGAGCGAGGGTCAACTCTGTTTAAGATTTCATACTCCGTAACATCTTTTTCGTAATCTACCCACACCGTGGCTGTCAGCGATAAATTCGGATTATGAGCTATGTAGTCCAATTCACTGATGGCATGTTCAAAAATTCCCTCCACAGAAGCTAAAAATTCTCGCTTTAACCCCCCATTCAAATAAGTGGCTAAATCGGATCTTGCCTCACGGACAAAACTCGCTTCTCGCTTCACATAGTCCGGGTCCACGGCCTTTACCATAAAAACCTCAAGTTAGGGCTAAAAGTATCAGGAAAACTCCGATTCATTACAAGCAATGGAAGATCAGAGAGCGCCATACTTACCCCAGGCGCCAGCGTAGTATGTGCCATAAGATAGATTGTCTGCTTTTAATTCTACTATAACGCGAATTGGCAGACAGTTAGCTTTAAAAAGCTGTTCAAGTGCTCTTACAGCTAGAAGCTTTACATTCTTAATTTGCCCTACATAGTCTTGGGGACCTACCGTAAACGTTTTTAAAGGAGGTCTTTCTATTATGGAGCGCGGGTCGACTTTGTGTAAAATTTCATCTTCCGTAACATCTGTATCACAATCTACCCACATTGTGGCTGTCAGCGATAAATTCGGATTGTGCTGCCTGCAGAACAATTCAGCAAGGGCACAATCAAATATTTTTTCCACAGTGGCCAAAAATTCTGGTTCAAAGCCACCGCTCAAATAACTAACTACATTTAGTCTTGAGAGATTGAGAATGCTCTCTTCCGGAAGCTTATAGCCCAGGTTTACAGCCTTAACCATAAAAACCTCAAGTTAGGGCTAAAAGCAGCAGGAAAACTCCGATGAATTAGAAGGAATAGGAGATCAGATTCAGCCAAACGTTCCCCAAGCGCCAGCATAATAAGTTCCGTAAGATAGCTCATCTGCTTTAAACTCAACCAGGAAACGGACCGGCAATGGCTTTTCATGTAGGAGGGGGGTAACCAATTCTAAAATAGCGTTTTTCGTCATTTTTATCTGGTCTGCAGGACGTGTAGGCATTACTGTAATCGTACTTATGGGACAATCTCTCATCATCTTTTCAGCGTCAATTTGCTCTAAGATTTCCTCATCTGTGACTTCAGGTTCATAGCTCACCCAAACTTTTGCTGTCAGTGGCAAACTAGGATTTGTTTGCTTAAACTGTAAATAATTGATAGCTCGATTAAATATTTGCGACACTAGGTCAAGCGTCTCTGCCTTAAAGCCTCCAGTTAAGTAACTATTTAATCTTTTCCTGTGATGTTGAACCACACCCTGAGCTAGGGGATGTATCCCGGTCGATTGCATAGACATTCTCATAACATCCTTGGTTAAAGCCAAAAAGTATCTATTGAAAGCAAAAAAAACGCAAGGGCAGGAAGAATTTCTGCCCTTAGAAGATTTAAGATTTGATTTCGATTTTCATGGGACGGGCGGAGCGACTTTTTGGAAATTTCACTCGCAAAATCCCATCTTTGCAACTTGCTTCAGGCGAAGCTTGCTCATCGACGCGCGTTGGAATGCCAATGCGGTAAGCGTAGCGACGAGATGATTTGAGGTGATACTTCACATCGCTTTTCTCTTCATCCTCTTCCGCTTTTATGAGAAGAGATCCCTTTTCATAGGTGAGGTGGATCTTTTCTTTCTGAATGCCAGGAACTGGCACTTCCACAAAGACCGCTTCATCCGTTTCGCCGATTGAAACGCCTTCATTTTGATTGCAATCTTGGATGCAGCTTAAGCGATTGAAGAGTTCGTCTAGTTGGGTTGGTAGATACTTTTGCATACTTCCTCCAGTTGGTTACAACTGATTCAGATTGTATGCAAAAGTCGGATTTATGTCTAGCACTCGACAGCGTCGAGTGCTAATTTCTAGGTTCCGAGACCAGGTTCTGGATTTTGCATCGGAGGTCGAATGTCCGTTGGCGAAATCTGAGGCGCTGGCGGAGGAGTCTTGCGCTGGAGCTCATCAGCCACTTTTACGCGACCTCTTTTCGCTTCCGTATCCCAAGTTCCCGCCATGATTTCTTTGATGTCAGTAGAATCGAGGGTTTCAAATTCCATCAACATATCAGCCATCAGTTGCACCTTATCTCGATTCTGCTCGAGAATCTCAATGGCGCGCTTGTGAGCTTCGTTGATGAGCTTTTTGACTTGGGCATCGATTTCTTGAGCGGTTTTATCCGAGTAGTTCTTCTCGTGATAGTTTGACATGCCGAGATACTGACCCGATTCCGTGCGCTCATCGTAAGTCACCGTGCCGAGTTCATCGCTCATACCCCATTCGCAGACCATGCTGCGGGCGATTTTTGTCGCTTGTGAAATATCGTGCTGAGCTCCGGAAGAGAGATCTTCAACAAAGATTTCTTCAGCAGCTCGACCACCCATCAAGACAACGAGTTTATCGAGCACTTCTTTGCGCCAGTAGCTGAGGCGGTTTTTCGTCGGCATAAAGTGGGTCGCGCCGAGCGAGAATCCGCGTGGAATAATGGTCACCTTATCAACTGGATCGCTGTATTTCACGATGAGGCCAGCAATCGCATGACCCGACTCGTGATAAGCGGTGGTCTTTTTCTCATTCTCATCCATCTCAAGGCTACGTCGCTCTTTTCCATAGCGAACTTTATCAGCAGCTTCTTTCACTTCAATCGAAGTGACAGCCGAGCGGCCGTTTCGGGCAGCGAGAAGGGCCGCTTCATTGAGGATGTTTTCAAGGTCAGCACCCGACGCGCCTGGCGTTACACGTGCGATGTCATTGAGATCAACCGATGCGTCGATTTTAATGCGTCGCGCATGAACCTTTAAGATTTCGAGTCGACCTTTAATATCAGGCAGATCAAGGGTGACGCGGCGATCGAATCGACCGGGTCTTAAGAGCGCACGGTCGAGAATGTCAGGGCGGTTCGTCGCGGCCATTAAAATGACCCCTTCTTTCGTATCGAAACCATCCATTTCGACGAGCAACTGGTTCAACGTCTGTTCCCGCTCATCATGTCCGCCGCCGATGCCAGCGCCACGATGGCGACCGACCGCATCGATCTCGTCCATGAAAATGATGCAAGGAGCGTTTTTCTTAGCAGTATCGAACATATCGCGAATACGACTTGCTCCCACACCGACAAACATCTCGACGAAATCAGAGCCAGAGATACTGAAGAAAGGACGATCCGCCTCCCCCGCTACCGCTTTCGCAATCAGAGTTTTACCGGTACCTGGCGGCCCTACGAGGAGCACCCCTTTTGGAATGCGAGCGCCGAGCGCTGTGAATTTTTGCGGATCTTTTAAAAAGTCGACGATTTCTTCCAATTCTTCTTTCGCCTCTTCCGCACCAGCCACATCTTTAAAGGTGAAGCGGTTTTGCTCTTTTGTCATGAGCTTAGCGGGCGATTTGCCGAAGTTCATGGCCGAGGAGCCAACTCCTTTCATTTGTCGCGAAAAGATAAAGTAGAGAAACAAAATCACCATCAAGACTGGCAAGACAGTGAGGAGATAACTAAAGTAGTTCGGAGAGGGCTCTTGGCTTTTAAAGGTCCGCTCCAATACGGCGTTGCGCGGCTGATCTGGAGCGCGGTAGACAAGGCCTTTATTGGCTTCAAAGCTGCCCCATTCTTGTTTCGCTTGGGCAAACCAATAGCCATAGACTTCTGGGTCTTGCTTTTCGAGCGCGCGAGTTGATAGCTCTTGGTTATTGAAGAACCAGATGACGTTGGCCACTTTTTGGCGCGATTTATCCAAAAGAGCGTCGTTCTTTTCTAGCTCGACGGTCACTTGACTGTATTGCTGCAACTGCTCAACATAACTTCTAACGCTGCGAAGCTGAGCGAGACGAACACCATCTTGCTCACGGCCCAAATCGCCGATCAGGGTCGCCACCTGATTCAGACTATTGCGGTAAGTATTGAGTTGCTGGTCGACAGATAGGTCTGCTGCTTGTTGCAATTGACTATCTAATGTTTTCAACTCTTGCTTAATCGATTCCGTACCGATTCCAAGAGCAGGCGAGCGGAGAAGCGCAACGAGATTTCTAACTTCATTGCCAGCTTCTTCAACAGCTTCAACGGAGCGAGAAGATTGAGCCATGCTCACAGCGCGCTGAACCGCAGGCAGACTGATCACTTCGCGATCGGACAGAGAGCGGATCACAACCGAGCTTTCTCGATCGGGGGTATCATAGAGCGTCCCAACAACAGTATACCCATTGCGCGGCAGAGTTTGTCCGCTCAAATGCAAATAGAGATCAGATGAATCTTGCACGTTCTTTTGGAGCGTCGCTAAATCGACATTCATACGCGCTTGATCAGCGACCAAGACGTGGTGTTGATTGAGCAGCTCGAGATAGCGGTAGCGGTCGCTGCTCTCTTCAGTGATCCGATCGCGGAATTTTCCGCTAAATGTGACGAGATTCTCGTTTTGAGCGATCTTACGATTCTCTTCTGGAACGATCAGATTGAGATTGGTCAAATGCTCAGCTTGGTGAGAAAAAGAGACCTTTCCTGCCTGTTCTGACGTGAAGGTCTGGATGCCCAGAATAATCAGGATAGCGCCCACGAGGAAGAGGAGAAATCCTCCGGGAAACCCTTTTTTTGGTTCCTGCTTTGGTCTCTTGTCATTTAGCATAAGATTCTTGTTTTGTTTAAGTTATAAATTATATGTAACGGGTTCATTAAACCACTGATTCCCGTTTAAGTAAAGGAGAAGGCTCCCGCTCTGAGCGACCCCCAAAAGGGTCCTCATAACAAAAATGGATTAAATTGTCCTAGAACAAGCGTAAGATACAGATTTTAAACATCTTGCATTTGCATAAAATCGAACCTTCCAGCGACAAGCTTCAAAATTGTATCGCTTGCCACTCAAAAATTCAATACGCTTAGTGCCAGTATTTAAAACAGGAACTTGACCTCTTATAAACGCTGGGACTTTTGCTTCATTCCAATCGTGCCGAAGCGAATCAAATGTACCGGGCATTTCTAAAACTCCGTCGGGAAGGCCCATCTCAAATCGGCCACTCCATACCTGCTTCCAATCTGAACTCCCCGCTTTTCCCTCTTCAATTTCTACAGTCCAATCTCCCGACTGAAAGCGCCCCGCTCTTAATTCAATCGCTTGCTCAAAGTGGGGAGGATCTTTTAAAACAAAAACCATCCCTCGGTCAATGTACAGCCCGTTGCATTGCATGTTGGCTTTTTTCTCACCCAAAACATCGAGTGCCATCTCCAATTCTTCCCGCGAAAATGAACCTATTTTTTGAAGAAAATGGCGCGCTTCGATTCGCTCTAAGCCTGTTAGATCATAATAAACGCCCCACGGCCCTTCTTCTCGATTTACCATCGCCACTTTCCGATCGAGATATTCCCCTAATTCCCCTGCTCGCTCAGCCAAGAGCCTGAGATTTCCCCCAATTTCTTTCCCAAACTGACGCGCAAGATCTGGCAAAATTTGTTCCCTGAGTCTCCCTCTTAAAAATTTCTGATCGCGATTGGTCGGATCTAAAATCGGCTGCAAATCCAGCTCTAAAATTTCTTTTTTGGTTGTCCCGAGCAAGGGGCGCCACACTCTCATTCCAGCCAGTTCAGATTCTCCTGACATCGCGCTGAAAGAAACCAAATGAGCCCCTTCTAACACCCGCTTCAAAACAGTTTCTGCTTGGTCATCTGCTTGGTGTCCGAGAAGAAGAGCTTGGAAAGGAAATTGTTCGAAGAGCGATTTAAAAAATTTAAGCCGCTCATTTCGAGACCACTCTTCGAGATTTCCAATGGGTGATCCCTCTAATTTTTTGAGGTGAAAGGGCAAGCCGAGTCTCCCAGCTTCTTCTTCGAGCTGCGCAGCTTCTTCTGCACTCTCTGATCGCCAACCATGGTCGACATGGGCCAAATGGGGCGAAATACCAGCTTGTCTCAGAGCATAGAGGAGAGCTTTCGAGTCGGGGCCACCCGAATAGCCGAGGAGCAAAGGGGATTTTCGATCCCACTTCTCGTCGATAAATTTCTTTGTCCTTTTGAGTAGATCCACTACACTTAGCCTTTTATGAAAATCCCAATTGTCTGGCGCTACGCCATTTTGAGTTATCTGAAAATTTTTTTTCTCTCTGTGGGGACGTTTGTCGCCGTTTTGCTCGTATCTCGCTTTAAAGATATGGCCCGCTTTGCAGCTCTCAGTTCAGATTGGCTCAAAACCGGACTCTTTACAGTTTACCAGATTCCCTTCATTTTGCCGATGGCGATTCCCCTCTCCGCTCTGATCGCCTCTCTTCTCCTCTTTCAACGCCTTAGCCGCTCTTATGAGCTCACTGCACTTCGCGCCTCTGGTTTGGGCCTAAAAAATATCATCTCTCCTCTCTGCTTTATCTCCGCTTTTTTATCCCTCATCAATCTCGTGATCTGCTCTGAGCTCGCCCCGTTTTGTAGGCGCGAATCAAAGACTCTTCTCTACCGAGAAACATCAGCTAACCCTCTCCTACTCTTACAGCGGCAACAGCTCATTAAAATCAAAGACGCCTATCTCAACATGAACGTCGAAGAAGAGGGAAAGCTCGCCCGCGATTTCATCCTCATCACGCATAACGAAAGCAACCAACGGCTCAGCCTCCTCACAGCCCGCAAGCTCCGCGTAGAAGATGAAGAGCTACGCGGCAAAGATGTCGCTATTCTTTCCCACCTCTACTCCAATCGCACCGACGCTTTTGATCCGCTCATCATCGAAAATCAAGCGACCCTTTCTACTGCAGCCCCGGTTCTCTCTGCGGCTTTGAAGAAAAACCGCCCGAAAATTGAGAACAACATTCTCGGTCTTCGGATGCTCCGCCTCCGCCTTCTCGCAAAAGGGCGAGTTGTTCGAGCTGCTCGTGTTGAAATTCTCCGCCGCATTTCCCTTACGTTAGCGACCTTTAGTTTCACGCTCCTCGGCTGCACATTTGGCATTGAACTCGGCCGCAATCCATCTCGCCGCAGTCTCCTCTATGCAGCTCTTCTCACCCTCGCCGTTTTGATGAGCTATCTCATGGGCAAAGAACTCAAATTTGAGCCTTTGTTTGCGACGATTGCCTTTCTCGTCCCCCACGCACTGATCTGGATCTCGTGCCTTCATCGACAAAGCCGAATTGAACGAGGGTTGGCATGAAGATTTGGCACCGCTATTTTCTCAAACAATTCGCCTCTACCTTTTTCTTTCTTCTCTTTTGCATTTTCACTGTTTACGTTCTCGTCGATCTATCGATTCACGGCGTCCGTTTTATCTATAAAAGTTCCGTCGAAGCGCTCGACCTCTTTCTCTATTATCTCCACCACTTTGCAATGCACCTCGAGCTTTTCCTCCCTCTCACTTTTCTCCTCTCGACGCTCAAGGTTCTCTTCGACCTCAACAGCCATCTAGAGCTTGTGGCGCTCCAAATGGCCGGTCTATCGCGCAAAAAACTCCTTCTCCCCTTTTTTGCTTTCGCCTCCTTCCTCTCCCTCGTCTGCTATGTCAATAGCCAATGGTTAGCTCCTTCAGCTACCTTTGCCGCAAAGACATTTGACAGCTCTTACGGAAAGAAAAAAAAGAGAGGCAAGGGTCAGCACGTTCAGGCGATAGCCCTCTCCGACGATTCGGAACTCGTCTATCAACTCTACGACGAAAAAAAACAAGAGCTTTTCGATGTCTTTTGGGTTCGCTCTAACTCCGATATTTGGCACATGAAAACGCTTCAAATCAATCCACCTATCGGTTACTTCGTCGACCATTTTCAGCGTAAAAAACTCCTTGAAAAAACAGAAAGTTTTGACCAAAAAACATTTGACGACTTGCCGCTCACTGTTGAAACAGCGCCCAAGCCCTTCGTCCCTTTTGAAAGTCGCTCGCTCACCACGCTTTTGCGCGAGGCGATCTATGACTCTTCGGAAAGAGCGATGGTGCGCACTCATCTGCACTACAAAATCGCCCTCCCACTCCTACCCTTGCTTCTTCTTTTCACCATTGCCCCTTCCACTCTTCTCTTTTCACGAAATCGCCCGACTTTTCTCATCGTCGCTACAAGTCTTTTCGGCTTTATTTCGCTCATGATCATCTACGATAGTCTTCTCATTCTCGGAGAAAACCAAGTTCTCGCCCCTTGGCTGGCCATGTGGCTCCCGTTTGCATTGATCCTTGCCTTTTCCTTAAGAAAATTCGCCCGGCTCTAGCAAAAAATCAAGTCTGAGATTATAAATTCTTCCCCATCCTTTTAACAGGAAGTCAGATGTCAATTAACGCGCTTATAAATAGATTAGCTGGTTGGTGCCCTTTTTCCACAGAACCTACCATTCTTCATGATGGCTCAAAAATGGAAGGAAATTTCCAACAAGGAACTGGTGAAGGAACTAGAACTTTTAGAGATGGAGAAATCTGGAGTGGCCGTTTTGCTAACTGGGAGCTAGAAGGACAAGGATTCATTATACAAGCAGATGGAAGTGTTTTAGATGGAATTTTTGCAAATTCTATGCTCACCAGAGGAAAAATCACTTGCACGAATGGAATGATTTTAGAAGGAGAGTTTCTGGAAAATATTTTACATGGAAGAGGAAAGATAACGTTCCTCAATGGAACTATTCACGAAGGAAACTTTAACCAGGGAATATTAACTGGAGCCGGGAAAATCACCGAGCCTCATTTTGGAATTCAAGAAGGCGAATTCTCCGAGAATCTATTGAGACTACAGGGAAAAATGACGGTGCAACAGACTGGAAGAGTCTATGAAGGATGTCTCGTTGATTATAAATTACAAGGTTGGGGGAAAATAACCGATCGGGATGGAGATATCCGAGAAGGATTTTTTATAGATTCTCATCTAACTAGGGGGAAAATTACTCTAGCAAATCGAACTATTTATGAAGGAGAGTTTCTACAAGATACTCTGAATGGATTTGGTAAAATCAAATATCCTGATGGGAGCCTTTACGAAGGAACCTTTATACATGGAAATTTAAATGGCTGGGGAAAAATCACTTTTGCCGATGGCACGATTAATGAAGGCAATTTTATTGAGGGTGTACTCCAAAAAAAAGCTACCAAGAGCGGATAAGTCAAAAGATTCGCGCTAATTCTGACGAGTCAATTAGCACTCCTATCTAAAGACACTCTTTCCAAATTCAACTGTTTTTTATATGATCTTTATAAAATGAGAGAGTCAGATGTCTTCACCGATAGCAAATCAAACCCTATATTCAAATCAGTATGGATATTATTCTAACGATGATACTTCATCTGAACATTCAGAAGTTGAGTTAGAAACAAATGGTGTCTCAACATTCGAAGGCAATCTTGCAGACGGAATAGGAATGGGTATTCGCAAATTTTGCGATGGAACGGTCTGGGCCGGTCTATTTTCTGGATACTATTTAGAAGGACACGGAAGAATTCAGCTTCCCGATGAAACTGAATATCATGGAAACTTTCATGAATCCAAACTCTGTGGGCAAGGGAAAATCATCTTTCCAAACGGAGATATCATGGAAGGGACCTTCAAAAACAACTTACTTCATGGTCAGGGAATATATAAGCAAAAAAGTGGAGCGGTTTATGAAGGTCAATTTAAATTTGGCCTTTTACATGGTCAGGGGAAAATGATCATTCCCGGAATAGGAGTAGCCCGAGGAGAATTTAAAGAGAATGAATTGCATGGCAACGGAACCTTTACCCTCCCAAATAGAACGATCATATCCGGTTTTTTTAGAAAATCTCAGCTCTTTGGACAAGGTCAAATTCACTATCCAGACGGACAATACAAACAGGGTAATTTTATGAACAATTTGCTCGAGGGCTACGGAGAAATCGGGAATCAAAAAGGAGATAAATTTTGTGGCTACTTTATGCGAGATCGACTGAATTACGGAAAAGTTACATTCTGTGATGGAGTCATATGGGAAGGCATCTTTCGTGAAGGCAAGCTCTATGGTGAAGGTAAAATGTTTTATCCGGCTGGCTTGAAATACGACAAAGCGGCCACTTTCGAAGGTTATTTTATCGACGGTCTTTTAAGTGGACAGGGCAAAATTATCGTTGGCAATCAGATACAATCAGAAGGGTGTTTTTTGATGGGAAAGTTGCTTTTTGAAATTTAACCTTATCTCAAGTATGCTATCAAATGAGTATGACTAAAAAGACGCTTTCTCCTTATACGCAACTTGCAGAGAAATCAAAATCGATTCATCTGTATAACTCCATCTTGATGCTGTTGCATTGGGACCAAGAGACCTACATGCCTCCCGGTGCAATCGGACCTAGGAGCGAACAGATCGCTCAGCTCTCCCATCTGGTCCATGAAGAGCGATCTTCTAAAGCTTTTAAAGCGCTTCTCGAAAAACTCGTCCATATGGGCAATGGAAACCTAAAAGTAAAACATCTGAGCAAAGCGCAGCAAGCCGCCGTACGCGAATGGCGCAAAGAATACATCCGCGCGACAAAACTCCCGGCTACCTTTGTAAAGAACTTTTCTCAAGTCACCTCTGAGGCAAGTCAAATTTGGGCGACAGCGAAAAAAGAGAATAACTTTAAACTCTTTGCTCCCTTTTTAAGCAAAATCATCGAGCTCAATCGAGAAAAGGCTGAAATTTACGGTTTCGAAGAACATCCCTACGATGCTCTCCTCGAAGCGTACGAACCTTGCATGACCTCTTCGAGAATCTCTCATCTATTCAATGGTCTACAACAAGAGCTCACTCAACTCTTAAAAAAGATCTCGGCAGCAAAACAAATTGATGCTCGTTTTTTACAAAAAACAGTGAGTGAAGCAAAACAAAAAGAGATCGGAGAATTTTTCTCGCAGATGATGCCCGTCGACACAGGCTATACGCGTCTCGATCTCTCTTCACATCCTTTTTCGATGGCAATGCACCCGAAAGACAGCCGTATCACGACACGAATTCTGCCGAAAGCTTTTGTAAGCAATATTTTCTCTGTGCTTCATGAGGCTGGCCATTCGATGTATGAAATGGGACTACCTGCAGATACCTGGGGCACTCCCCTCAGCGAAGCAACCTCGCTCAGCGTTCATGAAAGCCAATCGCGCTGGTGGGAAACGCTCATCGGCCGAAATCTCCCTTTCTGGAAACACGCTTATCCGCTCTTACAAAAAAAATTACCCCAAGTTCTCGGCAAGGTATCACTCGATCGTTTCTACCGCGCCATCAATCGAGTCTCTCCCTCTTTCATTCGCGTTGAAGCAGATGAAGTGACTTACTGCCTCCATGTGATCCTCCGCTTTGAAATCGAAAAACAACTGATCGAAGGAACTCTTTCCGTTGCAGATCTTCCTGACGCTTGGAATGAGCGGTTTAAAGAGCTTTTTGGCTTAACACCTCCAACTCACGCCCAAGGATGCCTACAAGACATTCACTGGTCGCTTGGCGATTTTGGCTACTTCCCGACCTACGCCCTTGGCAATCTCCTCGCTGCGCAATTTTTCGGCGCTTTTTCAAAAGAGCATCCCGATTGGGCTGATCAAGTAGCCAAGGGAGAACTCAGCTTCATCCGTGAATGGTTGAAAGAGAATATCCACCGATACGGCAAGCAATACAATACCGATGAGTTTGCTAAAAGAGTAACCGGCAAGCCGTTATCAGAAGCCGCCTACTGTCATTATTTGAAAAAGAAATATAGCGAAATCTACAACCTAGATTAGAGAAGGCAGATTTCAAGCCCTTCTACTTATGTTTGAGGCGAAAGCCTCTGCGACGCTCAGCATCTTCAAAGCGTTTGATCTGAATTTCAGTTTCAGGAATGACCGGCACAATTTCGACCGGCTTATGGTCATCATCGACAGCAACAAAAGTGAAATAGGCCGATAATATCTCTTTTTGCTCGAGCGTTCGGAAATCTTCTGCGACCACTTTTACGCCCACTTCCATGGAAGTGCGCCAAGCCTTGTTCACGGAGGCCATGCAAACTAAGATGTCGCCCCGACGAGCCGGATTGAGAAAGCGAACTGAATCAATTCCGAGTGTGACGCAAACTCGACCCGAGTGACGTTTAGCTACGATGGAAGCGAGAGTATCCACAATTTCCATCACACGACCACCAAAAAGGGTGCCATGCGGATTCAAATCGTTTGGAAATACCTCAACGACTTGATCAACAATTGCAGATGCAGATACTGGCTTTCCATCTTCGCTCATAATTCTTGAAATAACAAACGTTAAATAAAAAGGCTAGGAAATTATTAATTAGAAATTAGACAAATGCATATCCACGACCATCAGAAATATCGATCGTAAATTCTATTTTCTCATTTTTTAGAATAACTTTAGAAACGTTAGCATCCTTATAAAAAATTTTCATCGCATGTCGAGCGACTTCTTCAATCTTGGAATTGCGCATCTCTATCGGTGAAACAATGTTCAATCGAGCAGAATGAAATCCAATTGGAATCGTCAACCCATAACGAAAAGTAGGGGACGGTTGTTGATAGCGTTGCAGAGAATTGAGCATAAGAAAAAGGGCTTCTTGGTGGAAAGAAGCCCTGAATAAGATTAACGTTTAGAGAACTGGAAGCGTTTACGTGCGCCCTTACGGCCGTACTTCTTACGCTCTTTCTTGCGAGGATCGCGAGTCAGATAACCGAGTTCTTTCAAATCACCGCGAATTTCTTCATTGTTGGTGACCAACGCGCGAGAGATGCCGAGGCGTGTCGCCACAGCTTGAGCTTCAATTCCGCCACCTTTTACGCGGATGATGAGGTCGTACTTCTCTGGGTTGTCGAATTTACGGAGCGGAGCGAGAATGGTCTCGCGCTGCAATTCGAGTGGAAAATGTTGTTCGAACGAGCGACCGTTCACATCGACAATCCCCGTGCCTCTGCGCATGCGGACTGAGGATACGGCAGATTTTCTGCGGCCAATTCCAATTGTTTCATCTGACATGAGAGATTTCCTTTAGATATTCACAGGAGTGGGGTTTTGTGCTTGCATATCATGCTCGCCGCCCGCGAAAATGCGGAGCTTTTTCACTTGTTGACCGCCGAGGCGAGTCTTTGGCATCATACCTTGGATGGCTCGCTCGAGGATGTATTCAGGCTTACGAGCCATCATGATCGAGTAAGGCACTTCCCGGAGTCCGCCGACGTGGCCGGTATAGCTGCGGTAGATTTTGCGGGCTTCTTTCATGCCGGTGACCATAATCTTCTCAGCGTTGATGATGACGACGCCATCGCCGCAGTCAACGTAAGGAGTGAAGTCAGGGCGGTGTTTGCCGCGCAGGATTTTAGCGACCTCGGAAGCGAAACGTCCGAGCGTCTTGCCAGACGCATCGAAAAGGTACCACTTGCGCGAATCGATCGCTTCTTTTTTGGTCAATAAAGGGGTCTGCTGTTTGCGATTCATGAATCGTATCCTAATATCAAAAAAACTGAAGTGATCAGCATATCTCGCCACCCTATTTTATTCCAACATATTTTGAGCTCTTGCAGCTAGATCGCCCCTTATGGTATTCTAAATAGTTCAATTAAAATTTACCTTTTCTATGCGACAACTCAATACATACTTCATCAGAACTTACGGCTGCCAGATGAATGAACTCGATACCGAGATCATGGCCGGCCAACTGCAAAAAAGAAATTTGACTCCCGCGCCGGATGAAGAGTCAGCTGACCTGCTGATCTTTAATACCTGCTCGATCCGCGATCTCGCTGAGCGTAAAGTCATGGGCAAACTAGGCCAGTTAGGCCGCTCGGGGAAGCAAAATGCCATCATCGGCGTTACCGGCTGTATGGCGATGGCCAAAAAAGACTCCCTGTTTCGCAAGTTCCCCCACCTCGACTTCGTAGTCGGCACCAATAACATCACCGACCTGGGCAACGTCTTAGATGAGGTCCTTTACACCAACCGCCAAGTCTATAAAACAGATGAGCGCTTCGAAGAGAACCTCGACTATCTAGTCGCAAAGCGGGACAACAAAATCAAGGCCCACGTCTCGATCATTCGCGGATGTGACAAATTCTGTACCTATTGCGTCGTCCCCTACACCCGCGGCCAAGAGGTCTCTCGCCCCCCCGCCAGCATCGTCGAAGAATGCCGCCTGCTCGTCGATCAAGGCTACAAAGAAATTACTTTACTCGGGCAAAACGTCAATAGCTACGGCAAAGACCAAGCCTCTTGGAACTGCCTGTTCCACGACCTCCTCTATCAACTCGACGCCATTCCCGGTATGGAGCGGATCCGCTTCATGACCTCGCACCCCATCGACATCTCCGTCGAGCTGATGCAGGCAATTCGCGACCTCCCCTCTCTCTGTGAATTCGTCCATTTCCCCATTCAAGCCGGATCGAGCCGCATCCTCAAAAAAATGCACCGCATCTACACGAAAGAGCAGTACTTTGAAAAAGTTGCCCTCCTTCGCCAGATCGTTCCCAACGTCTCCCTCGGCACCGATATCATCGTCGGCTTCCCAACCGAAACCGATGCAGAATTCCAAGAAACATACGATGTGCTCGAGCAACTTCGCTTCTCTGTGGCTTTTCTCTACTCTTACAGCCCGCGTAAAGGAACCCCCGCAATGCGCTGGAAAGACGACGTTCCCCCCGAAGTAAAAGAAGCCCGCCTCCAGCGTCTCATCGACCTCCAAGCTCGAATTGGCAACGAAGAGCGACAACAAATGCTCGGCCAAACCCTCGAAGTACTCGTCGAGCGCTACAACAAAGACGGCCTGACGCTGAAAGGGCGCACCCGTTGCTGGAAAAAAGTGATCTTCCCTGGCGACGCCTCTCTCATTGGCACCCTACAACAAGTCAAAGTGCACAGCTACAGCCACCAAACGCTCGTCGGCGAGCTCGTCAAACCCTCAGAAGCACTCCGCCTCCAAGTCATCTAACAGGAAAAACCCATGGCCTCTCTTACCGTTCTCAACGATTTCCACCGTTCTGTCCATGACGACAAAAAACGCAACGAACGTTTTCAAACAAAAATCGACAACATCACTCCCCAGTATTTCGGCATGCCAGGTCCAATAAACGACCATCCCCACAAGCTCTTTTCTCCGATCCAAACCACTGACGGATCTTGGCAAGTACAAGGCCAAGGCGTTCTTCAAAACAGAGTCCAACTAATCAAGGCACCCCACGTTGTCTCCGCTCCAGACGGAAGCGTTGTACCCGTTAAACTGCGCGATGGTTCTGAGATGATGCTCGTTATTGCTCGTCGGGTAGATAGCAAATCGCTAGGAATTTTTTCACCCGTTGAAATTTGGAGATCCCTGAGCGAAATAGATCGGTTTGGTCTGCTTCAAACCACCTCTTACAATTCAGGAGAACAATTCGACTATTCTCTTCACGGTTTTGAAGCTTATCAAGGAAAATTTTGGATTAAACCAAACGATTCCGAATCAATTAAAATGGCAAATAATCATATTTTTAATAATTGAGATCTATTGAAATTTAAACTATACTAGTGGGCTTATGACTCACTGGATGGACTTGCCTCTACGTTCGATCGGACGGCTCGCTTGGAGCCGCTCTATCCTGACGCCTCACCCAAGAGCCGTTCAAACCCGCAACGCCATCAGTTTCGCCGCTTTTATCCAGTCCCTAAAAGATCGCCTCTCTGAAACCATCGCCCGCCCTGTCCCATTAGATACCTCCCGGCCTCGCCTCACTCCGCCAAAACCACCCCGCATAGGCTCCTTCCAGCCGCCCCGCTACTTCTTTAAAGGGCCTATTGAATCCGATCGAAAGAAAAACCCAGAACCGATCCGTTATCTCCTCACTGAATCCCTCGAGCTGCCTACTGCCCGTCCCGTCCCCAATAATTCACTCCTACTCCGGAGCTTATGCCGGGGCAAAGGGCGCCTTTGTCAAAATCAGGAAGGATTGATCTATCTCGATGTCGACAATAAGTTTATCTCTGCGATGATGCCCTACCTTCGCCTGCAAGGATTAATCCAGCCCCCTTATGCCAATTACTTCGGCCCCTCTGTTGGCGCCCATATCCCTGTCATTCCCAAAAGAGAAGCAGACTTTCATTATCTCTCCTCGGTCAAAGAGATCGGCCGTGAATTTTCCTTCGAAATCGAAGGACTCTATTCACTCCAACCCGACAGCTGGCCGCAGGTTGAAGAAGTTTGGTTTTTTAAAATTCGCTCACCGGAACTCGAAATCCTACGTCAACGACACCAGCTCATCGCCCGTCCCCTAGGCCACAGCTTCCACATCACCGTTGCTGTCCAACCCCGCAACGCAAAAGATAAGCCCCGCCCCTCGCCTCTCATGCGCATCAACCCCGCCTTCCTCGCCGCTTAGAAAGTATTTCAGAAAACATATTCGATTCAGGTTGGAGAGAGGATAAACGAGAAAAATATCAGCTAGAGAGAGCGCGAAACGCGCTGGCAGAGAACGCAGAGGCGCAGAGAAAAAAAGAAATGATCCTCTTTTCAGTTACACTCTGCGTCTCAGCGCCTCTGCTTTTCCTCTGCGCTGATATTTTCTATCTCTAATTATTTAAGAATGTTATACAGAGCACCCTCTTAATTCTTGATCAAATAGTTCCCATCGCCGATCCTATTCGGCATGCAAATTACAGCGACTCATTCAACCTCCCTTCTTCCCCCACTTGAGATTTCTCCCGATCTCTCCACAAAAATCCAAAAAATCGCGCTGCCCATTCTTCTGGAGCTCACCGCTTCCCTTGCTATCGGCGCCATTTGCTCTACTTTTGTCGCTACACCCGCGGGAGCCACGCTGCTTGCAACCGGGATCGTCATTCAACTCATCGTCAATATCACCCTCCGTTTTTTTATCGATGATCAAGACAACTGGATCACCCCCTCTGTCTTCGCTTTAGGAACTGCTTTCAATGCGCAAACCCTCATTCACGAAGCAGGTCACGCGCTCGCAATCCAATCGCTACTCCACAATTCAAAACCAACCATCACACTCCTCCCTTTTCAGAGCGGTCTGACCAAGTTTCGAGTCATTAGCCCAACCGACCTCGGAAAACAACTTGGCACCCACCACATCATGCCGCTTGTCGCAGCAGCAGGACCCGCGCTCTCACTCGCCGTTTCCTCCGCCACACTCACCGCTGGCCTCTCCCTACAAGAACAAGCCCCTGAACTCGGCCGCACTCTCATCGTCGCCTCGCTCGTCGATTTCCTCTTCCACTTTGTCTACGCGCTCACCGCGCTCATCGCTGCCCCAACCGATTTTGCCCACGACTTCATCACCCTCTCTCTCGCTGGCATCCATCCCCTTGCATCAGCCATCACCATCGCAGCTATTCCCGCATTTATCTATTTAACCCATTCTTTTTTCAGTAAGAGCCATGTTTAGACCCATCATCCGCACTTTTAGTACCAAGACCCCAGCTAATTGGGTTGTCGCTAAGTACACCCCCACCGATGCTCACCGGATTCGCGCCATCGCTTTACCCGTCCTCCACGACCTGGTGTCGGTTCCTCACACCTACACCGCAAAACAAAAAGAGAACCTCTATCAAACAGACGTACAAAAAGCGTTGGACGATCCAACATTTACGACCCAAGTCATCGCGCAAAAAGATAAACAAATAGGCGGATTTATCACCTATCACCTCTCCAATCGCTGTCTTGTGGGCCCAACAGGAGTCATTGAGCACTTAGCCATCGACCCACAACACCGCAAGCAAGGCCTTGGCACGACGCTCCTCAATCATGCCGTCACTGATTTAAAAGAGCAGGGAGCGCGTGCCGTTCTCTTGCGGATCACAAGCGATCAAATAGCCCCGTTTTACCAACGAAATGGATTTAATATCTTAAGATATCCCGACTTTCGTTTTCAAAGCGCAGGGAGCATGGGAAAAATCCTCAACCCTTCCAATCACTGGCTAACCGATTCTCTCGCCCTGAGCGAGAAATCATCAGTTTGGACCCAATTAGCCTACGCAATTGGACTCATCGCTTTCGTCATTTTAACTGACAACAAATCTAATTCTGAGACCGACCCAAAAACTTCTCATTAAAAACAAACACATCCTTAACACATAATTAATTATCTTAGAATCTATCCTTTTATTTTGACGAAAATTTTTTCCTTGCGCTAGCTTGTTCGCACTGTTTTTTTATGAGGATTGCATGCGAGCACTCTTTTCTCTGTTTTTCATTTTCCTTACCTCACTACTTCACGCAACTTGGGATGATTATTTTCCTCAAAGTGATGTCGTTTATAAAAATGTGAATGTCATTTCAGGTCAACTCAGCCTTTCTTTTCATGACCTGACTGTAAATGGAGCCAGGCCCTTATCTATTATGCGCTCTTATTCAAGTAGTGGATCAAATTTCGTAGATAAAGTTGGAATGAGCGATTTCTTTTATGTCCATGTTAGAGGAGGACGTACCATTCTCAATGGGTGGAGTTTTTACCCACATACCGACATGTTTATAAAACTAAATCAAACGGATGATTCTGAATCTTTAGTTGAAGTGAGTCTTTCAGAACCAAATGGCTCGATAATCCACTATTTTGTCGATAAAGCTGAAGGAAACCACCAATTCAAATTGAAACCCATTAAGGACACCCCCGCACCATCCCCAGGTAGTGGTGAATTGTCGGCAAGATCTGATCCAAGGAATAACCGAATTGATCTAAATACTAAAATATTAGAAGCGACGGTTTATCTACCAAATGGAGGAAAACGATTTTACCGAGGAGCTAAATCGCTTTCTAAAAAGAATAATGGCATACAACAAGCTTTCTTCTTTCTCCAATGCGAAGAATCTCCATCCGGGTTCAAGACAATTTACGAATACCACAATCGGGAAAAGCACCAACTAAAAAAAATCTACACAACCGATTCTTCAGAGAAACAACGCTTTGCAGAACTCACATTTGACGCTCCTAACCTCCATACTCATACTTTCAAAGCAAAGACCTCAAACCATTCTATTACGTATAATTTTAAACGAGAAGATGGAAGAGATTATCTCACTGAGGTCCTTCCGAATTTTTCCCTCGCCTCTTCATTTAAACCGACTCGTTCTCGCAAAGGAAAAGGGCTTCGATTAAACCGGTTGAATTTAGGCGACTCAGAAGAACTTATCGTAAAATACTATGTCCCCGATTCTCATAAAGAGGAAAAAAGACTTTTAGAACGCCCCGATAAAGCTTCCCCCTCTCTTGATAAAGTCAAATGCATCCAAGGACCGATTGGAGAAGATGGCAAACTCGAAACAATTGCACGCTTTGAGTATCACAAAGGGCGTACAGATGTCTTCAACAGTCTAGATCGAAAGACAACCTATCTTTATGACGATCAAAATGGCCAAATTCGAGCTATTCAACATTTTGACGAATACCAGAAAATCTATAGCTCACAAAAATTTTTCTGGAAAAATGGACATCTCAATTCTAAAGCTTTAGTCGATGAGCAGGCCGGCTCCATTTTGCTTGTAAGAGCATTTTCCTATGACAAATCAGGAAACGTTTCAGAAGAATCGCTATGGGGAAATCTCACTGGTATCGCAAAGCAGATGATAGCGCTTGATAAACAGGGAACCCCTCAAAGCGGCGAAGCCTATCGAAAGAAATACACCTACCTTCCACGATTTAACGTGCCAATTCGAGAAGAAGAGGACAATGGCCTGGTTCGAATCTACGAATATAAGCCAGGGACAGATCTACTCACTGCTCGTTTTACATGCGATGGATCTAAGATTATTTCTCGTGAATTCTACCAATACAATGACGCTAACCTTCTCATCGAAGAAATGATCGATGATGGCGATAGCAAAGAGCGTTCTAGTCTTCAAGGAGTAACTCAAAAAATACGAAAAGAATATACCTTAGACCCCACCACTTCTCTTCCCTCAGAAATTACCGAAACATACTGGGATTTCAATACCCAAAGTTATCACCCTTTAACCAGAAAAAAATATGGATATACGAAAGATCTTCAGATTGAAACTGAAGAAGTGTTTGATGCAGAGGGGTTATCTCGTTATGTCATTGAAACAAACTACAATGAAGCCGGTCGTGTAAAACGGAAAACAAATCCCTTAGGCCATCAGTCGCTTTATGACTATGATCTTCAAGGTCGGCTGAAAGAAACTAAGGAAGCCAATACACCTTTAAAAAAGATCATTCACTATGACAAAGCCTCACGGCAGTCTTGCGTTGAAGAAATCGCGCCTGAAAATAATCATCGCTACAGCGGAATCTACTATGACACCGAAGGCCACGTAAACAAAACAGTCGATGCACTTGGCAATCCAACTCACTTTACGTTAGACAGTTTTGGCAGGGCAAAAGAAACTAAATTCCCCGAAACGCATGACGAAGAAGGGATTCCATATACCCCTAAACTCAAAACAGAATATGACGTTCAGGGGAATATTATTTCAGTATCCGATATCAAAGAGAGATCAACAAAAACTGAATACAATGCCTATCGGAAGCCAATCCGGATTGTATACCCAGATAATACCGAACTTCGCCACGAATACTATCCTTGCGGAGCTCTTGCCAAAACAATTCATCCTGATGGCTCAGAAGAAAGATACACTTATGACGTTCTTCAACGACAAATAGCAAAATTTATCTACTCTCAACCTGAAACTCTTCTAAGTTCTGAGACTTGGGAGTATAAAGGCGCCCTTCTCATTGCACACACAGATGCCCTGGGCCTTAAGACCCAATATAAATATGATGGCGCAGGTAGAAAAATAGCCGAAATTTCAGATGAAAGAACACTTTCATATGAATACGATTCCTTGGGATTTATTAAGAAAATTCATGACAGCGAAACGAATGTAGTTCAGTATTTTATCTGTAATGTAGTCGGCGATATCGAAGAGCAGTGGGAACTACAGCCCAATTGCAAGACAGAGAATCATCTCAAATATGAATATGATGAATATCAGCGGAAAAAAGCAGTCCATAAAATTCTAGACGACGGAATAGAAACTACAGACAGACTTTTTTATGATTCACACCATCGAATCATAAAGCACATCGATCCATTAAACCATACAACAAGAATTGAGTATGATGAATCTCACAGAAACACTCTCGGTCAGTTTTTTCTACAAAAATGCACAACCGATGCCTTAGGTCACCTAACCATAGAAACACATGATGCGTTAGGCCATCTCTTATCGATTGAGAAAAAAGATCCACTTTCGACTCTCCTCTCCCGCCAACAATTTTTCTATAATCGCTGTGGCGACAAAGTAAAAACTACCATAACGATCTTCGAAAAAGACAGACCCATTAGACAAATCACGAATACTTACGCCTACGATCAAAGAAAGCGCCTAATTGAATCTAAAGAAGCGGGAAAGCGGACCAGCACTTATAAATACGATGGGAAAAATCGAGTTGAACTCAAAAGAAAACCCGATGGGACAGAACTATTTTACACCTATGATGGTCTAGACCGGCTTACAGAGTTAGACAGCTCTGATAAAAGCGTCCATTACACATACGAATACAAACAAGGTCCTGACCCCGTAAAAATCATAGATCTAATACACCAGACGCATATTTTGCGATCTTATGACCAATATGGAAACCTAAAGTCTGACCAAAACATACAATTTGATTACGATTCCCTTGGACGTCGATCTAAAACCCATCTGCACGACGGCTCTTCTATTGAATACATTTATAATGGATCGCATTTAGAACATGTAATCAGAAGAAACCGTTGGAATTCAGAAGTTTATACCCATGCATACACGGCTTTCACCGCCAGTGGCCATGTAAAAGAAGAAAAACCAATTTTTACGACCAACTTTTCAGCCACGACACATGACCCGCTTGACCGACCAACAACACTCCAGGCACCTGATTTCTACCTCGAAGCGCAATATGATGCCTTAGGTCGATTAGATTGGGCTACTAATAGTCTACAAGGCGAAACTCAATATTCATACGATGGACTCTC